>NZ_JAVMIP010000007.1 GCF_031729055.1 Pseudocalidococcus azoricus BACA0444
CATAGATTAAGGATGCAAATGACTTCAGCTTTGATTTTTCCAAGGCTATCATTACATTTAGGGTTCTACCAAATTGTGAAAGTGTCTCAATTACTGTCTTATAACGTCCAGTTAGACCCTCGGCAACTAGGACGGCGATATGACGAGAATTAGTATTTTTTAATCTTTACTCTTGCCCAATAATCAAGGGTGCGAAAGCCATGATCAGAATCACACTCCCCTAGCATTAATTCAATTTCATAGTAAGTATCTAAGTCAGCACGATAAGCTAAGAGATCAAGTTTTCCACCTCGATTTTTATAGTGCCGCAATTCATGATTAATAATTTGAATATCGCCAAGGCCAAGCCTAGAAGGTTTTTCGATGATCCACCTTTGTAGCCAAGCCTCATCTTTCCCAATAGCCCGTATGGTTGTATCAAAACTATCAATAATTTCCATGATAATCTCCTCACTAGGGAGTTGTATTTTCTAGATTCTCAGCTTCTAGTTCCCGGATTTTCTCAATCGTGGCTTTGACGGTGGCAGCAATGGGAATGGAGAGAAAAACTCCTAACAATCCCGCAACTCGTCCCCCAATTAAAAGAGCAATAAACTGCCAGAGGGGATTCAAGCCAATAATATTCCCCAACAGTCGGGGAGCTAGAAAATTGTCCTTGATTTGCTGAAAAAAGACGGCTATTACGAGCACATTTACCGCCAACCAAACATTCTGAAATACCACCACCAAAACTACCAGGCCAATGCCAACGGTGGCTCCAATTACTGGAATTAACTGGGCCAGGCCAATGATTAAGGCAAACAAGAGGCTAAAGTTAACTCCCAAATAAATCATCACGGGCAAGAGGACTAAAAACATGAATAGCCCCAAGACCAACTGGGCTGAAAAGAACCGTTGAATGTTTAGGCGTAACGATTGATCAATAATTGGCCCCCAAGGCCGGGGAATACATCCGACTAAAGCTGTCCACAGTTGCCCACCATAGAAAAGCATATATACAGTTAAGACCAGCACTAAAAGCGCATCCACAAACCGTCCCAAAGTTGTAAATGCAACATCTGGTAAAACACTCAAAATCGCCTTCAATTGATTTAGTAATTCTTCCGTTACCTGTTCAAAATTAAAAGGAAACCGAAACCGATGCCCAAAGGCAATCACGCCGCGTAAGCTATCATTTCCAGAATTGACAATTTCCGGTAAACGTTCAATGAGCTGCTGAGATTGAGTGGCAATGGCTGGAATTAGGGTAAACCCGACTAAAGTAAAAATAATTAGGACAAAACCCAACACCATGATCATGGCCTGGAGCCGAGTTAGGGAAAAACGTTGTAACCAGGCCGCCAACCCGTCCAATAAATAGGCCAAAATTGCTGCAATGATCAGTACAGACAGGAGATATTCAAAATAGAGAAATAGCTGATGCCAAACCCATAAATTCAGGGCAATGATCGGCCCCAGGCCCGCTAGGGTTAAATAGCGTTGTAAGGAGTGGCGTGGCCCTAACCAATTCATCAGGATGCAGCAGGGTTACTATTAATTACTTTTTGGGCAGCCAGAGCTAGGGGCCGATACCGCCAATACCAGGCCAGGGACAGCAACCCAACAATGCCCAGCGCGCCCCAACCCAGCAAACTGGGATAAATAAAGACCGCTTGGAGATGATTAATATAGCCCGGCTCTAAGGCCCAGGTGAGGGTATGCCCGTGTTTTTCCAGATGGGGATTGATGAGGGTGACGCTGTTATCTTTGACTGATGCTTGCCCAGGCCTG
This sequence comes from Pseudocalidococcus azoricus BACA0444, assembly GCF_031729055.1. Classification (NCBI taxonomy): domain Bacteria; kingdom Bacillati; phylum Cyanobacteriota; class Cyanophyceae; order Acaryochloridales; family Thermosynechococcaceae; genus Pseudocalidococcus; species Pseudocalidococcus azoricus. The sequence goes on from NZ_JAVMIP010000007.1 coordinate 1,771, forward strand.
GCCCCCCAAGGCGTTTCTAAGCTAATGGTTAAGGCAACTAATTCCTGGGGACTGAGAACAATCGGATCAGAACTACTGCCAGAGGCAATGCCAAAAGCACGTAAATCTATGGTGTAGTCAAACTGTCCCCGGATAAACAATAAAAGATTTTGATCCGTCACCTCGGCCTGGGCGGGAATGATTGGTAAGGTGGGGGCCTGGGTTTGATGCAGGGGAGCTAAGAGGGCATTGAGTTTCCTGGATAGATCCTCAGGGCGATCAAAGGGAATGCGTAGATCTAGGGTTTGTCCATTTTGATGTTTGCTCGTTCCCCCGAGTTTCCGGGCTTGCTGTTGGAGTTGCTCTAGAAATGGACGAGCGGAACGGGAGACTTGTAGATGTTGCTGGATTTCGCCGCCGGCCTGGCCCTTGATTTGAATGGCTAAGTCGGCCTGGACACACCCTGATAAGCCCAAGGCAAACCCCAAAATGACAAGTCCCCCCAACAGCCGCCATCGAATCAGAAGCTCCAACTGGGAAATCTGAGGAAATAATTGCCGCACCAAAAGGAGAGATGGGGTCTTGTTCACAACTGCAACTCCAGGCCAGCCTAAGCAGGACTATAACACCATCGCGTCTGAAGGGGCAAAATGAAACCAGTAGGATCCCCTTTGATAATCTGAGACAAGAATGGCATGGCCCTGAATCTGAAATTGCGCGCCCACCAGGCCTGGGTAATGCTCACGGTCTATTACGCCTATATGAACGAATATCGAGCCGAGTTATTGCTCTGGATGCTTTCTGGTTCGTTGCCCTTAATTCTGATGGGGGTTTGGATTCAAGCGGCTGAACAGGGAGACTTTGGGATCACTTCGGTGGCCTTGGCGCGCTACTTTTTAGCCGTATTTCTCACGCGGCAGTTTACGGTGGTCTGGGTTATCTATGACTTTGAAAAGGAAGTAGTCGAAGGAACCTTATCATCACGCCTCCTACAGCCCATAGATCCGGTTTGGCATCATTTTATGGGTCACTTAGGAGAACGGGTGGCCCGCTTGCCCTTTAGTTTTGCCCTGATTCCCCTCTTTTTTCTTCTCTACCCCGAAGCAGCTTGGATTCCAGAAGGAGGGCGGCTGTTGCTGTTCATCCCCTTAATTTTGCTTACCTTTGCCTTGCGTTTTCTGATTCAATACACCCTGGCTCTATTGGCGTTTTGGACGGAACGAGCGACGGCCCTAGAGCAATTTTGGTACTTGTTTTATCTATTTCTATCAGGAATGATCGCTCCCTTATCGCTCTATCCCCCCGGCCTGGCTGCGGCACTGATGTGGACTCCCTTTCCCTATCTGATCTATATCCCCGCCAGTTTATTGGTTGGTTTACCCGTCAATTGGCTCCAGGCCTTTGGGGTGAGTTTGCTATGGTTGGGGATTGTCTGGATCCTGAATCGCTGGTTGTGGCGCAAGGGACTGAAACAATATTCAGGTATGGGGGCGTGAGTACAACGCTGGGGCAACCCACAATCCCAGGCCCAGACCAGCAACCGCGCCAAAGGGAAATACTACCCAGTTGATGTAATCCCAAACCCCCACCTGCTGCAACCACCATTCCAGGGGATAGAACAGCATCATCACTACGGCAATCAGACCGCCCCAAACCCCATACTGCCCTAACCAATAGGCTTCCTGGCCAGAACCACGACTCCATAGCCAGCGACAAAACACCAGGGCCAAGACCGTGCCATAACAGCGCATACAAACCGCCATGAGCCAATGGGGCCAGAGCATCAAACTCATTTCCGGCTGGGGACAGACAAACATCCCCATGGTGTAAATGATGTCGGCAATTTGGGTCAGACCGGGTAAACCACTGGCGGCTAAAAACGGGGCAGCAATCGGGCCAGTCACCAGGCCGGCAAGGAGGAGATCCGCAGTTTGGCTTTTGAGGCGGGTTTTGCGGGATTTTTTTTCCTGAGTCGGTTTGTTGAGCGGTGGTTGGACTAATTTAGTGGTCATTGCGCCCCCTGATGCGGCCAGTTCCTCAAAAAATTAAGAATATCTTAAACTCATGACTATCCTTTAGTTTTAACGAACTCCGGGGCCTGGACGCAAATCTGTGAGGCCTGGGGGATTGGGGCCGATCACAAGTCAAATAAAATGCGATGATAGGGCGTGACTGGGACTATTCTGGACAAGTAAAAATCACTGTAAGAGCTAGATCAAGTCACTATTTTGAGCAGGGGCCTCTCTGGGTTAAGGTGGCGGGGAGTTTCCGAAGCATTTTTTAGGCAGACCGCCAAGGATAGTTAGGACAAAACCATGGAAAAAGCGGGCATGAATCGGCGGAAACTGTTCACTCTGATTGTTCTGGTGATTGGCATTCTCCCATTTTTGGTCATTTCCCTTGCACCTCTAATCGGTTCAATTTTTCGGACTGGCCCAACCACGCCCATCACCACACCCTCCCCCACCGCCCAAGCTGCTGATACGGTCAAAAAGTATGAGGCTGAGGAAACGGGATACCAGGCCGTCTTAGAACGAGAACCCGATAATATTGCGGCCTTGGAAGGACTTATTAACGCCCGCCTCCAACTGATTGGCCTGGGTAAACGCCCGGTGGAGACTATCATTACTCCCCTGGAACGATTGACAACCCTCAACCCGACCCAACCCCAATATGCTGTCCTTCTCGCCCAGGCCCAGGAACAAGCTGGCAAACCAGAGGAGGCTGCACGCACCTATCAGACCGTATTGGATAAGAATCCAACCAATATTAATGCCTTACGAGGCCTGGCCCAACTGGAACTAAAACAAGATCGTCCAGAGGCGGCCCTTGGGCTGGTGCAAGATGCGATCCAGACCTTAAAAACTGCCCCGGAAACCCCAGAATCTCAAGAAAATTTACTGGCTGTCAACTTAATTTTGGGGGATATTTATATGTCTAGACAGGACTACGCCCAGGCCCTGACCCACTTTACCCAACTTGCTCAAGATCACCCGAATGACTTCCGCCCCATCCTCGGCCAGGCCATTGCGCTCAAAAGTGAAGGGAAAAGTGCGGATGCTGCCCCCCTCTTTAATCAGGCTGTAAGTCTGGCCCCCCCCCAAGTCAAGGATAAAATTAAACGACTTGCGGCCGCCAACACCCCAAATGCCGCCACCAGCCCTGCCCCTAGCTCAACTGATAGTCCCACTCCGGCTCCTTAGACGCTAATGATTGGTTTTTTGCGCGGGACAATTCTTGGCACCCAAAAACTCGGAGTCAACCGAATCATTCTCTGCTTGGACGTTCAAGGCGTAGGCTATGACCTCTTAATCACAACTCGTCTCCTCAACGCGCTCCCGCCCGTAGCTGAACCGGTGGCCCTGTTTACCCATCTGCAAGTGCGCGATGACCAACTCCTGCTTTATGGGTTTGGTTCCGCACCAGAACGGGATTTATTTCGACAGCTGATTAGTGTCAGTGGCGTTGGTCCCCAGTTAGGATTAGCCCTCTTAGACAGCTTGGGATTATCAGAGTTAGTCCAGGCCATTGTCAGTGGCAATACGCGCCGCCTGAGTCGGACTCCTGGGGTCGGGACAAAAACGGCGGAACGCTTGGCCTTGGAACTAAAAACTAAACTTGCGGCCTGGCGGGATCAAACGGGCCTGGTGACCACTCCCGCCGCCGGGCCAATCGTGGCCATTCAAGAAGACGTGGAAATGACCCTCTTGGCTTTGGGTTATACTGCCCAGGAAATCCGCCAGGCCCTGGAAGCCGTTGGACAATCAACGGCCTTAGCCAAAAATGCCGATGCCGAGGCCTGGTTACGGGAAACAATTACTTGGTTGAGTCAGTAAGGTCTATAGATGAGTCAATGGCTACAGCCTCCAATCAGCAAATAACGAGAGGATTTGATCCAGGCCTGGGAAAGGGAAGAGCGTATAATAAATCGGAATTAGCCTTTTAAGATGATCCCCAGACTCTATGCAGACCCAAGACCGGATTCCTGAGACTTTGACTGCTCCTCTGCCCCCCCTCGATGCCGCGATCCAGGCCAGTCAAAACTATCTGCTCTCCCAACAATATGCAGAAGGGTATTGGTGGTCAGAACTGGAATCCAACTGCACCATGACGGCGGAAGTGGTCTTGCTCCATAAAATTTGGGGCACTGACAGTACGCGACCTTTAGCCAAAGCCAAAACCTTTCTCCAATCCCAACAACGGGAGCATGGCGGCTGGGAACTGTTCTATGGCGATGGGGGCGATCTCAGCACCTCTGTTGAAACCTACACAGCCTTGCGGCTCTTGGGTGTGGCGGCCGATGATCCGGATATGGAGCGGGCCAAGGAGTTTATTCTCTCTAGGGGTGGGATCAGCAAAACCCGCATCTTTACCAAGCTCCATTTAGCCCTGATTGGCTGTTACGAATGGCAGGGGATTCCTTCACTTCCGCCCTGGGTGATGTTGTTGCCGGAGTGGGGGCCATTCACGATCTATGAAATGTCCAGTTGGGCCCGCAGCAGCACTGTTCCCCTGTTAATCGTCATGGATCGCAAGCCGGTCTATGTCACAGATCCAGGTGTGAACGTGGATGAGCTTTATGTGGAAGGTCGGGCGAATGTGAATTGGAGTTTGCCCCGCAAAGGCGATTGGACAGATTTATTCCTGGAACTCGATAACGTCTTTAAGTTTTGCGAGGAATGGAATTTAACCCCATTACGGGACGAGGGCCTGGCGGCGGCGGAAAAATGGGTTTTAGAACGTCAGGAAGCCAGTGGGGATTGGGGCGGGATTATTCCGGCGATGTTGAATTCCCTCTTAGCCCTGCGTGCTCTGGGGTATAACGCCCATGATCCGATTGTCCAACGGGGCCTGGCCAGTGTGGATCGCTTTGCCATTGAGACAGAAGATTGGTATCGGGTGCAGCCCTGTGTGTCGCCGGTGTGGGATACGGCCTTGGTGATGCGGGCCTTGGTGGATTCTGGTCTGTCACCGGATCATCCGGCGTTGGTCTCAGGCGGCAACTGGCTGATTGAAAAACAAATTCTCGACTATGGCGATTGGGCGGTTAAAAATAAAATCGGCAAACCCGGGGCCTGGGCCTTTGAATTTGAAAATCGTTTCTATCCCGATGTGGATGATACGGCCGTAGTCGTCATGGCTCTGGAGGCGGTGAAACTCCCCGATGAAAAACTCAAACAGGAAGCGATGCAGCGGGCTGTGGATTGGATTGCCACCATGCAGTGTAAACCAGGGGGGTGGGCCGCTTTTGATATTGACAACGATCAAGACTGGCTCAATGACATTCCCTATGGGGATCTGCGGGCGATGATTGACCCCAATACGGCAGATGTCACGGCTCGCGTTCTGGAAATGATTGGCCGCACCGACATGACCACCGGAGAAGCCAGCGTGGATAAAGCCTTGGCCTATTTACGAACGGAACAGGAACAGGAAGGCTGTTGGTATGGGCGGTGGGGCGTGAACTATGTCTATGGCACCAGTGGCGTGTTGGCGGCCTTGGCGTTGGTGGCTCCTCCCTATGATCGCTGGCGGTTGCGGCGGGCTGTCAAGTGGTTAGAATCTGTCCAAAATCCCGATGGGGGTTGGGGCGAAACCTGTCAGAGTTATAAGGATCCGAGTTTGAAAGGCCAAGGGCCAAGTACCCCCTCTCAGACGGCCTGGGCCTTGATTGGGTTACTAGCTGCGGGTGAGGCCGTAGGGGAATATGCCACAGAGGCCATTAAACGGGGGGCTGAACATTTGCTGACCACCCAACGCGCCGATGGGACTTGGAATGAGGATTATTTCACCGGGACAGGGTTTCCTTGCCACTTTTACCTGAAATATCACCTCTATCAGCAGCATTTCCCGCTCACAGCCTTGGGACGCTATCGCCATTATCAGCAAACGGTTCTAAATCTTGATCCGGTCACGGCCTAACCCCTCCTTGATGGTCGTCTCCTGGGGCTAACTCGTGGGGACAGATGGGGAAATTTTCCGACTGGCTAAAGATGAACCCTAACAGTGACAATGGGGATAGTCCTATGTCTGATAAATACCCCCAATGGTTGCTGCTTTACCCATTGCTCCGACTTTTCCCCTGACGGCCGTTGTTGGACAGGAGGCGATTAAACTGGCACTGTTATTAGCGGCTGTTGATCCAGGCCTGGGGGGTGTCGTCATTGCCGGGCGGCGGGGCACAGCTAAATCTGTGATGGCCCGGGCGATTCATGCCTTGTTACCCCCCATTGAAATCGTCACAGGCTCCCTGAGTAATTGTGATCCAGCCAATCCTGGGGCCTGGGATCAAAAATTAATTGAGCAGATTGAATCCGGTGAACTTGTGGATCCACCCCCCACGGAAATCATTCCGGCTCCATTTATTCAAATTCCTTTGGGGATTACGGAAGATCGGCTGATTGGGGCAGTGGATGTCAGTCAATCGGTACAAAAAGGAGAAGCCATTTTTCAGCCTGGCCTGTTAGCCTCTGCCCATCGAGGAGTGCTTTATGTGGACGAAATTAACCTCCTAGAGGAGCAGATTGCTAACCTATTACTGACTGTCTTAACCGAGGGGCGGAATCTGATTGAGCGGGAAGGGATTAGTTTTCAGCATCCTTGTCAGCCCTTACTCCTGGCAACCTATAACCCCGAGGAAGGCCCATTACGGCCCCATTTACGCGACCGAATTGCCATTGCTCTTAGTGCTGATGCCGTTTTGGGATTAGATGAACGGGTGCAAGCGGTAGATCAAGCGACCAATTTTGCCAACTCTCCCCAGGCCTTTATGGCCCAATACAGCACGGAACTAGAAGACTTACAAACTCAAATTATTCTGGCCCGGGAGTGGCTCAAGGATGTCAAAATTCAACGCCAACAAATTGCCTACTTAGTTACCGAAGCAATCCGGGGCGGTGTCCAAGGCCATCGGGCGGAGTTGTTTGCGGTTCGGGTGGCCAAAGCCCATGCAGCCCTTAATGGTCGTTCTGAAGTCACCGCCGAAGACTTGCGCCGGGCCGTGGAATTGGTGATTGTTCCCCGAGCTACCCTCATTGATACCCCACCGGATCAACCCGCCCCGCCACCACCACCCCAACAAAACCCGGCCGAGGATCAAGACGAGCCGGATCAAGAAGATGAGGATGAACCGGAAGAGAACGAAGAACAGCAGGCCGAACCGCCCAGCATCCCAGAAGAGTTTGTCTTTGAAGCCGAAGGGGTAATTCTCGATGAGTCGGTGTTGTATTTTGCCCAATCGGCCCAACGGCAAGGCAAATCGGGGAGTCGGAGTTTAGTCTATTCCCAGGATCGGGGGCGGTATGTGCGGCCAATGTTACCCAAGGGCCGGGGGGGCCGAATAGCCGTAGATGCCACATTAAGAACGGCGGCTCCCTATCAAAAATCGCGGCGGGCCAAACAACCCCAACGGCGGGTGATCGTTGAATCGGGGGATGTCCGGATTAAACGGTTAGCGAGAAAATCGGGAGCCTTGATTGTTTTTGTTGTCGATGCCTCTGGATCCATGGCCTTGAATCGGATGAATGCAGCCAAAGGAGCCGTTTTACGCTTACTAACCCAGGCCTATCAAAATCGGGACATGATTGCCTTAATCCCATTTCGGGGCGAACAGGCCGATGTGTTGCTACCCCCGACTCGTTCCATTGAAGCGGCCCGGCGGAGATTAGATACCTTGCCCTGTGGCGGTGGATCACCCTTGGCCCATGGCTTAATCCAGGCCGTGCGAGTTGGTTTGAACGCGCAACAATCCGGGGATGTGGGGCAGGTGATGATTGTGGCGATTACGGATGGGCGGGGCAATATTCCCTTGGCCCGGTCGTTGGGTGAACCGATCCCAGAGGGGAAAAAACCGGATATTAAAGCTGAGTTACTGGAAATTGCCGGTAAAATGCGGGGCCTGGGGCTAAAGTTGTTGGTGGTGGATACGGAAAATAAATTTATCTCGACCGGATTTGGCAAAGAACTGGCAGCCCAGGCCGGGGGGAAATACTACCATCTTCCCAAAGCAACCGACCAGGCCATTGCTGCTGTCACCCAAAACGCCCTTAACTTCTAACTGGCCTCTCTAGCATTACTCATTTAGGGATCTTATTGGGACAAGTCAGACCATGCTTGATGGGCAGTTTTTTAAGATTTCTACTCTCTTAGAACAGTCTGCGTAAGGGGATAAACCTGACTGAATAACTCTATCCCCACAGATATTTCCTTAAAATGCATCACTCCCTCCTCAGTCCGTAGGCATAGCGATCATGGCCGGCTAAATCCGTGAAAATCTGCGTCTCAGAAAAAGCCGGGCTAGATTCTAGTAATTGTTTAACCGCTGCCCCTTGCCCGGCCATGATTTCTAACAATAGAATTCCACCCGGCCGCATAAACCTCTTGGCCCCGGCGACAATTTCCCGCACTGCCCCCAGGCCATCCGCGCCACCACTTAAGGCTAAATGGGGTTCATGGTTTTGGACTTCTGCTTGGAGGTTAGCAATCTCGGCCTGGGGAATATAGGGGGGATTACTGACAACTCCAGTGATCTGACCTTCTAAGCCAACTAAGGGCTGCCACCATGATCCTTGTAAGAGTTTAAGCGGGGCTTGAGTATCGTTTTGCTCAATATTAGCTGCTGCGACCCTTAACGCGGCTGGACTGACATCTACGCCATAAACAGTTGCCTTCGGAAAAACTGCCCCCAGGCCAATGGCAATCGCCCCTGAACCTGTGCCGAGATCTACCCAAATTCCCCCCTGATCTGGATCCGGATTGAACCGTTCAGCCAAATCAATCAAATACTCAGTTTCAGGGCGGGGAATGAGAACATCAGGGGTAACGGTTAACTTAAACTCGCGCCAATATACCCAACCCAAGAGATAGGACAAGGGAACCCGATTTTGCCAGCGTTGTTGCCAAAGAGTTGTCAGTTCTGCCAGGCCATGGGAACTATGCATTTGATTTGTCTCATCCCAGGCCCCCAAGGCTAAACTGAGGCCATCTAAATTCGTCACTTCTCGGAGCAAATAGCGTAGTTCTCCTAGCCCAGTGGCCATCTCGGCGGCCGGAATAATCGTTTTAGCCCAATTCACCCAGGCCTGGAGTTCCGCACCGGCAAGAGAATGACGATCAGCAGGGGAAAGCATTGGGGAGCTTACTCAGCAAACTGGAGAATCAGATCATAAAGTTTATGGGCCAACTTGAGTTTTGTCGTCAAGGGGACTGTAATTTTTGCACCGGATTTATGGAAAATCACGGCCTGGTTGGTGGGGCTGTTAAATCCAGAATCCGGGCGATCAATGGGATTCGCGACAATCAGATCCAACTCCTTATCTTGGAGCTTTGCCCAGGCCGGTGTGGCAATATCTTCCGTTTGGGCCGCAAACCCAATCACCTGTTGATCGGGGCGTTTCCGGCTGGCCAAATGTTTGACTAAATCGGGAATAAATTCCAAGGGTAAGGGGTTCGGAATCTGGTCTTTGGGCAGTTTTGTCGTTGCATTTGTTTTGGGCCGGATATCCCCCACCGCTGCCGCCATAATTAACCAGTCAAAATCCGCCCAGGCCTGGTTTAATCTCTCCGCCATCTCCAACCCACTCGTCACCGCTATGTGGTCAATTTCCGGGGGAATCTCCAAGGCTTGGGGGCCATGGACGAGTAACACTTCTGCACCGCGACTCTGACCGGCCTGGGCCAACGCAAGCCCCATTTTTCCCGCAGCCGGATTTCCTAAAAAGCGCACCGCATCCAAATGTTCCCGTGTCCCACCCCCGGTAATTAAAATCTTGTTGCCCCTTAAGTCCCGTTTGCCCCCAGTTATTAATAAAGAGTCGAGTAATGTTAGAAGTTCTTCCGGTTCCGCCATCCGCCCCGGCCCCACCGCATCACAGGCCAAGCGACCCGAGCGCGGACTCAACCAATGGTAACGAGGATCAGTCGTTAAGTTAGCCCAATTTCGCTGCACCACGGCCTGAGACCACATCACCGTATTCATCGCCGGAGCCAAGACAATCGGACAGGTTGAAGCCAAAACCGTACTGGTGAGCAAATCATCCGCTAATCCCTGACTCAGTTTGGCGAGGGTATGGGCCGTTAAGGGGGCAATTAAAAATACCTCTGCCCATTCTCCCAATTCAATATGTAAGGGGCGGGCCTGGTCAGGATGCCAAAACTTTTGATCCGTATAAGCCGGGTGGCGGGCGAGGGTACTAAAGGTAAGGGGCGTAATAAACTGCTGGGCTGTTTCCGTTAAAATCACCCGCACTGAATGACCGGCCTGGATCAGTGACGAGACAATTTCGCAGACTTTATAGGCCGCAATCCCGCCCCCAACTGCTACCAAAATTCGCCGGGCCTGAGTCACTGCTGCTATGCCTGAACAACAACCATCACAAGGACAAAATAGCCAGAGGTCACTGCCACTTAGGACTCATCGAAGGCCTCTAAATCAAGCAAATACAAGTAGGACTGGGTTAACTCAGGGCGTTGAAAGGCCAAAGCCCGCAACAAATGCCAATCCTCTAGGGCCGCAAAGGGAGTTTCGTAATCATCTTCCTCCAAGCGTTGGGCCAGTTGGGAGACATCCGCCACCGTATAGGCACTTAAATCTGGGGCTGGGTGTGCGGTTTGAGCCATCGTGACATCCCTCCATCAAAACCAAACTGACTAAGTTGCGCCTTAATGTTTAAATTCCAACCACCAAAGCAGCAATCTCGTCTCTACCTATTGTAAGGGTTAGCCCAGGCCCTGCTGCGATTCCTTAACGTTCTGCCACAGATGAGAGCCTAATTTGGAGTCTGCATACAGGCATATCCCCCTGGTAAAAGAACCAAAGCTGTATTGGGGGGACAATTAGCCTCGGTTACAGTTCCCGGAGCCGGTAATGGGGGCGGTGCCGTAACAACCTGAGGGGCTGGATTGGGGGCAGGTGTTGGCATATCCGAGGGAGGGGCAGGATTCCGGGGCAAAATTGAGCGCAAAACCGGTTCCGGGATTGTCGTATTGCGGTATTGGTTCAAGCACTGACTCAAATTGCGCTGAAATGGGCTACAGGTTGTGTCACCAGGCAGCGTGGGAATGAGTTGGGGAATCAGGGGCGGAATTAAGGAATTGGGGCTCGTGTAGTCAGGAATTGAAATTAAAGTCGGAATCAGTTGTCCACTGGAAAATACCTGTGCGTTCACCTCCAGGCCCGTGGCCCAAAATAAACCAGCCAGTCCCAACACAACCCAGGGGCGATACAGCCAGGCTTCCCCCAAGGGCTTAATCCGCAAAAATATAGTGGTGTAATTCACTGGGATCCGGTTCCGGGCTAGCCTCAGCAAATTCAACCGCTTCATCCACAACCCCTTGGATTTTGGTATCAATCTCCTTCAGTTCCGCCGCTGTGGCCAAGTTTTGCTCAATCATATAGGCGGCTAATTTTTTGATTGGATCGCGAGTAAACCAAAACTCTTTTTCTTCTTTCGAGCGCAGTTCATCGGGATCTGCCAAGGAATGCCCCCGAAACCGATAGGTCAAGGCTTCAATTAAGGTTGGTCCTTCGCCGGCCCGCGCCCGCGCCACTGCTTCCTTGGCCACAGCCCGTACCGCTAAAACATCCATCCCATCCACCTCAACGCCAACAATGCCAAAGGCCTTCCCCTTTTGGAAAATCTGCGTTTCCGAACTAGCCCGGTGGTGTGCCATCCCAATTGCCCATTTATTATTTTCAACAACGTAAAGAATCGGCAGTTTCCAGAGGGAAGCCATATTCAAACATTCAAAAAACTGCCCATTGTTGCTGGCCCCATCCCCAAAGAAACAGGCGGTGACTTGATCGGCTCCAGCTTCTCCCATCACTTCCCGGCGATACTTACTCTGAAACGCGGCTCCGGTGGCTACGGGAATTCCCTCGGCAACAAAGGCAAAGCCCCCTAACAGATTATGTTCTGCCGAAAACAAGTGCATGGATCCCCCCCGGCCTTGACTGCATCCTGTCGCCTTGCCAAATAACTCGGCCATGACTTGACGGGCAGGAACTCCAGCACTGAGGGCATGAACGTGATCCCGATAGGTACTACAGACAAAATCATCGGGGCGCATCGCCTTCGTGATACCGGTGGAAACAGCTTCTTGCCCGTTGTAGAGGTGGACAAAGCCAAACATCTTGCCGCGGTAATACATTTCGGCACATTTATCCTCGAAGGTACGCCCCAGAACCATATCTTCGTAGAGGATGAATCCTTCTTCCCGTGTAATTAGATCATCCGGCAATAGAATTTCAGGCAGGGCGCGTTCGGAAATCTGGGAAGAAGATGTCATAGGACTTACAAGCTTCAAAGGATGTGTGATTAACCAATGCCAGGCAATTTTGCCCATCAAGCAAGATCAAACACCAGTGTATCAAATCTCTGTGGCCTGGAAATCTCTGGGGATTCATCGGGCTACCCATTTAGGGACGGATGGGGAATGACTCAATTATTATTGAACTCACAAGAAGATAGATTCTCATCTCTAATTTTGCCCCTGGTTAGAAGTATGACATCAGATAAACGAGTCTGACCCATGAAAATCTATGGGTGACAGACCCGAGGGCCGGTTAAGCCACTAAGACAGGCATCACTGGCGGGTTAATTAGGGTTCCGGTCAAACTAAAGGGCCGGGTTGTCGTAATTTCGACGGAAACGAGCTGTCCCCGGAGAGTTTGAATATCCCCTGGTAAAAAGGTGAGGCGATTGCCCCGCGTCCGGCCCATGACTTGGCCGGGATCTCGAGGATTAACAGCTTCCACTAAAATTTCTTCAACACGCCCTAAATAACGGGCCGAACGCTCGGCAGCCTGGCGACCAACTAAATAATTCAGTTGTTGCAAACGTTCATCTTTGATCGCTTCTGGAACTTGGTTTGACCAAAGGGCTGCTGGGGTTCCCGGCCGGGGGGAGTAGGCAGCTGTATTGAGTAAATCAAACCCGATCATCTCGACTAATTCGAGGGTGCGCTCAAACTGGGCCTGGGTCTCACCAGGAAAACCGACAATCACATCGGCACTCAGGGCAGCATCGGGGACATAACGGCGAATGGTGTCAATAATCCGCAGATATTTTTCCCGAGTGTAGCCCCGAGCCATCGCTTTGAGGATGTCGTTATCGCCCGATTGAAAGGGAATATGGAAATGCTCACAGACTTTGGGGAGTTCGGCACAGGCCTGGATCAGACGTTCGGTAAAGTAGCGGGGGTGGCTGGTGGCAAAGCGAATCCGTTCAATTCCCGGCACATCATGAATGGTATAAAGCAAATCTGTGAGGGTATTTTGACGGCGGCCTGCGGGGGAAATTCCGGGTAAGTCCCGACCATAGGCATCAATGTTTTGCCCCAAGAGCGTAATTTCTTTGTACCCTTGGGCGGCTAACTCTTCAATTTCAGCTTTGATGGCCTGGGGCGGGCGGGATTGCTCAACACCGCGGGTTCCAGGGACAACACAGTAGGTGCAGCGTTCATTACAGCCATAGATGACATTGACCCAGGCCGTGACGGTGCTTTCTCGCCGCGGTTTTGTGATGTCTTCCATGATTTCCACGGGTTCAGTGGCGACTACTTGCATTCCGCTGTCAACTTGAGCCAGTAATTCATCCAAGCGATTGGCATATTGCGGCCCCATGATGAGATCTAGCTCTGGCATTCGGCGTAAGAGGGCTTCTCCTTCCTGTTGGGCAACACAGCCGGCTACGACAAGCTTTAAGTTAGGGTTTTCTTGTTTCCGTTTGGCCTGGCGACCGAGGTAGGAATAGACTTTATGCTCGGCATTATCCCGAATCGAACAGGTGTTGTAGAGAATTAAATCCGCCTGATTGGGATCTTCGACCCAGCCATAGCCCAAACTTTCTAAAATTCCAGCCATGCGCTCCGAGTCGGCTTTGTTCATCTGACAGCCAAAGGTAATGATGTGATAGCTAGATGATTCAGACATAGGGTAACGTTACTTAGAACTCAAGGCAGGAAGTCTCAGGGTCATGCACTATTGATAACCCTCAGCAATCTTCATCATATCCTGCTGGCCTGGAGGATTATTGGCCGCTATAAGACGATATTCTTTGCCAACTTAAGGGCCTGGCTTAGAAAAGTGGGATAGACTCAAGTTCTAGAGGGAGTTTAGCCATCTCAGCCTGTGATGTATTCCATGGCATTATTAAAAATGGTCTCAAAAAGGATGGCTGGTAGGTCACCTATGATCTCTATGCCCTATCCACTGACGAGTTTGATCTGGCTATCGTTTGAAAAAACCGTTCTGCTACGCACACAAGCTATAGGGCGGTGGAGTATGTTAACAAGGCAACCAGCGATTACAGTAGCCCCGAATCAAGTCGTCTATGGGTGTGCCCTGAAATATACCTTCGAGCTGTTAATGCAGCGAAATCATGTTCTATCTTATTCAGCCTGGGAGAGTACTTGGAGAGAAATAAAGCCTGTAGAGGTTTACTCGTGCGAAGCTGTTCATAGGCGTTGAGGATGGATCAAGTGACGGACTTAGACTTGCGATAAATCGGGACACTATCTACGAACAAACAAGACTCCACAAAGATGAGGAGGATAGAACTCGGTTAAAGAAAGCATGAGTATTAGTCACACCTACACCAATGATGAAGTTCTAATATAAAACAAAAAATAAGGCTACCTACATAGACAGCCCTAAATATAATATTGATTCAAGACCTAGCTAAAACTCTCATCAAGCATCTTCAAACTGATAATGAATTATTACCCGGACAGGATGAATTACCAACTAGATTTAACCAGGCCAGGTAACAACCCTTGGTGAGCCATATCCCGTAAGGCATTCCGGCACAGGCCAAAATCCCGGAAATATCCTCGTGGCCGACCGGTTAGCCAGCAGCGATTTCGTAAGCGAGTTTGGATACCGTTGCGGGGGAGTTGTTGGAGTTGGCGATGGAGAGTGAGTTGCTCATCTGGGTTTTCAGCGTAAGCAATTTGCTCTTTCAGTTCAGCACGTTTAGCAGCGTATTTGTCAACCAAGCGTTGCCGTTTTTTTTCCCGCTCGATCATGCTCTTTTTGGCCATGGAGTTTGGAGTCTTATTAAGAATGCAGCTTTACCATTATAGCGAGAACGAGAGATAGGGCAATGACTGTGTAGAAAATCGTTCTTGGGGACAGGGGCATCTAAATCTAAGTAGAGAGAAGTCATGGCAGCTTGGGTATTGGAGGGAATGCCTCAACGCCACTAAACTTACCCAATCGTTGGATCGGTAACATGATTTTTGGATAAAGGCAGAGGGGAAAACGAATTAATGATCGGGCGGTTTGTGTTCATGCCCCTTGATTTCCCAAGGCTGTTTGTTATCATTAGAGCCGACTCAGAAAATTTTTGTTCTCCAGTTAGGAACTCTCTCATGGAATTTGAAGCACTCCTGTTGGGTATTGAGCCTTTGGCTGTTTTGGCGGTGGGCATTGGGGCAGCAGCGGTCGCTCCAGTGGTTGGAGCCGTGGATTCGATGACAGGACATTCTTTAACGGAATCAGCCCGGAATGCAGCCAAGCAAGGTTTAGTTTGGGCCTTTGAAACCTATGAAAAAGCCCAGGCCAGCATGGCCGAAGCGAGTGAATCCTTTCAAGATTTAGTGGCTGAAGCTCGTTCAGAAATTATCACGACGAAAGCCGAAGCCGACCAGAGCGAACCGCGGGAAGTTACCATCAGCTAGGTTGAAGTTGCAGAAAACCAAACAATTCCCCTCTGCCTTGCTAGAAAAGTTTAGTCGGAAGTTATATCCTGATCCGGTACATCGGGAGACCTTTCTGACGGCCCTACTTACCCCCAAGCCCTATCCGCCAGCAATTCTCTGGTGCCAGCCACGCCCTAATCCCCTCCCCTTTGATGTTATTCCCCCTGTGGTTTGGCAACCGGACTGGGTTGATCGACTTGTTCTGGGGACAAAACCCGGCCAACATCATCTCCATCACCAAGGGGCTTATTACGTCCTAGATTTTTCTTCTGTGTTTGCTGCTGTTCCTCTCCAATCCCTGACCTTTCCCCAGTCTCCGAAGTTAGTCATTGATGTTTGTGCCGCTCCGGGGGGAAAGTCTATTTTGGCTTGGCGCAGTTTGCAACCCGACTTACTGGTGGCGAATGAGGTAATTGGAAAACGGTTGGGAATGCTCACCTCGAATCTGAAGCGCTGCCATCTGGCCTGTGGGAAAGTGACCCATTTAAATGTGGCCGACCTGGTGGCGGAATATGGGCAATTAGCGGATGTTGTGATTGTGGATGCACCTTGTTCAGGGCAATCTCTATTGGCAAAGGGAACCAATGTTTTGGGTTGTTTCCACCCCCGCACTATTAATCACAATGCCCAACGCCAGAAGAAGATTATTGCCACTGCGAGTCAGCTTGTCCGGCCCGGGGGGTATTTGCTCTACAGCACCTGCACGTTTTCGATAGAGGAAAATGAAGGAGTCTTAGATTGGTTTGTCCAGCGGTTTCCGGCATTTCAATCCTTGGCGGTTCCTGCTCTTACCGACTACCAATCTCCTTGGGGGACATCTCCGCAATTTAGGGGGTACCGTCTGAGTCCTGAGCAGGGCCTAGGGGCTGGAGCCTTTACAAGTTTGTTGCAGCTGGCTTAAGGGGCTATTCGGAGGGCCTGGGGAAATATCATGAAATTAGAAAAGATTAGGCCAATTTGCGGAAGTGTCTAGTAAAATAGGAAGGCTGAATTGCTGGTGTAGCTCAGGGGTAGAGCAGCTGATTTGTAATCAGCCGGTCGCAGGTTCAAATCCCGTCACCAGCTTGAGATATAAAACTCTTGCAAAATAGCGCTTTCGGGGTTTTCAACTAAATACCTTCTAACCTGGCAATAATCACTTTTGCCATATTTTCTTAACGTCATTTGGGCATTTTTTAACATCTTCTGTCATACAAAATAGGGGTATGACATGGGCAAAGTCAGTATTATTCAGAACAAAGGAAATTCAACCATTCCCCGATTGATGGTTTCGTTCAGCCACAAAGGAGAAAGACATCGCCTAAGTTTGGGATTGCCTGATAATCCTGTTAATCGCACTTATGCCGAGATGCTTTGTCGAGATATTGAACTGAAAATACTTTCACGAAACCTTGAAGCATGGTTAGATGATTCTAATTTTATATATTTCTATGGAGCGCACCTATCAGCGGTTTACTCAAGGCGATTTAATGATTACCTTAATTTATCTGATGAGTTCAAAAAGGCTATTGAAAACTTGTTAAACGAGGTTAACTCTCTAGTTCGGTGGCCAGAAATTGTAACCTTTGAAGAACTTAATTCTCCTAACCCTTGGCAGGATGAGAAAACAATAAAAAGCTGTTCATTTTGGAGTTTTCTGATTGAAAATCCTGGAATGGCATTTTTCACTGAAACTTAGAGCTTTTGACAATACCGCAAGGAAGGGCTATTACAGCAATGTAGCTAAAGCTCGATTAATTGCGGCCAAAGCCTAGTTAGTTTCTGATGCTAGCTCTCCCTATAATTCGCCGTATTCCTGGAGGTATGCCAAAAAGTTCGCTAAGATTTGTCGGTTGGTGGGATTGGGGTCGAGTTGATATTGAATTTGGAGAATAGTGTATCGAGTTTGGATTCTAGCTCGGCGAGCCGCTCGTTCTCTTTCTTGATCTGCTCGGTTTCGTTCTTCGTCTGCAAGATGATCGCGTCGAGTTTCTCATTTTGCTGCTTCAATCGCTTGGTTTCGGCTTCGATTTCCAGCGTTCCACTCTACGAACGACCATAGGTCTACAAGGCCGAGATTAACCAAGAGAGCCGCTGTCCCCAACGCAAAAACCAAGAGACTCCATTGGAGGATGGTGAGGGGGAAGAATCGGATGGGGGTGGTGTTGATGTTGCCATAAAACCTCATGAGTGCTGCGACGGCGTACAAAAAAGTCGTCAGGGAACGGGGAAGCAGTGCCAGAAAACTTGCCATGAATTCATTTTAACCAGGCCCCCACAGTCCATTTTCTCAACTTTCGAGGTCGGATCAGGTTACAGCAATGTGGCTAAAGCTCGGTTAATAGCAGCCAAGGCCTGGTCAATTTCTTCAGATGAGACAATCAATGGCGGCACAAACCGGACAACTTTCGGGCCTGCGGGAACGAGGAGTAATCCTTCAGTAATGGCAGCTTTGACAATATCCGGGGCCGTAATTGGGGAATCAGCTTCAATTTGCAGGCCATTGATCAACCCCCAACCCCGGACTTCCTTAACTAAGCCAGCGTATTGATTCGGAATTTCTTTAAGGCCAGCGCGTAATTGTGACCCGCGGGCCTGGGCATTTGCGAGTAAATGATCCCCCTCAATAGTTTGACAGACCGTTAAGGCCGCCGCACAGGCCAAGGGATTTCCCCCAAACGTACTGGCATGATCACCGGGTTGAAACACATCACAAAAAGATTTACACAGCATCGCTCCAATGGGAATGCCCCCCGCCAGGCCCTTGGCAGAAGTAAACATATCCGGTTCAATGCCCAAGGTTTGATGGCCCCAGAGATTGCCGGTGCGACCCATCCCAACTTGAACTTCATCAAAAATCAGGAGGATGCCTTTTTCGTTACAAATCTCCCGTACCCGTTGGAAATAGGCAAACTCTCCCGGCCGGACTCCCCCTTCTCCTTGCAAGGGTTCTAACAAAATTGCAGCAACTTGGCGTTCATCCTTATCGAGTTCAGCAATCGTGGCTTCGAGGTCGGCAATGTCGTTGTAATTCACATAGGCAAAGCCAGGCACGAGTGGATCAAAGTTTTTCTGATATTTCGGTTGGCCGGTGGCGGTGATCGTGGCTAAGGTGCGGCCGTGGAAGCTGGCCTGGGCGGTAATAATGACAGGGTTGGCAATGTTCAAAACCGTGTGGGCATATTTCCGAGCCAGTTTGATCGCCCCTTCATTAGCTTCGGCCCCAGAGTTGCAGAAAAACACCCGGTCGGCACAGGAATGATTCACCAGCCAAGTGGCCAAGTCGCCTTGTTGGGGAATGTAGTAGAGGTTAGAAACATGATGCAGGGTCTGGATTTGCTCGGTAACAGTCTTAACCAAAGCGGGGTGAGCATGGCCAAGGGTGCAGGTGGCAATTCCGGCGACAAAGTCTAAATACTCTTTCCCAGCATCATCCCAAACTTTACAGCCAGCCCCTTTCACCAACGTCAACGGAAACCGAGCATAGGTCGTCATCACATCCCGATCAAAGTCGCTGCGGTTGTAGGCGGTATTAAGACTAGATGTTTCGGAATGGGCTACTGACAAGTCAGAAGAAACAGTAATTGGACTCACGGGAGGCAACCTTTGGATATTCAGCGGGATATTTAAGCAGTGATTGAAGAAATTAAACGGGAATTTGTCTTAATTTAGCGCAGGGGCCTGGGAAGTTAGCGGCAACCGTTACCATTGTAGAGCGAACTTTTTTAGTCAGAACTTGGATTTGAGGCTCGTCTAAGGTTTGATTCCCCTCATGTCAGCACCCCTTGATATTTTGATTCTCTCCAACGGGCCGGGGGAGTTGGCAACGTGGGTCTATCCGGTCGTCCAGGCCTTGCGGCAAAAATTAGGAACTAATCCAGAAAATCTTAGAATTTCCCTAGTTCTGTCTCCCTGTCCCCATGCCAGTGGTCAAGAGGCGATTGCGGGGGCCAAGATTCCCGGAATTGATCGAGTCCAAGGGGCCGCCCATTTTTGGCAATTCTTAATTTGGGGCAAAACTGAAGATCATTGGGACTGGCGACCGCGGGGCCTGGTGTTGTTTTTGGGGGGTGATCAGTTTTTTGCGCTCTGGTTGGCGAAACGGTTGGGCTATAAAAGTTTGATCTATGCAGAATGGGAAGCCCGCTGGTTAGCTCAGATTGATCACTTTGCCCTCCGCCGCGAGATGCCAATTCCTGCTGCTTATCAACATAAGGCCAAGGTTGTGGGTGATTTAATGACTGAAAGCCAGGCCCTGTTAACTCCCGCTACTCAGGCACAGATTGAGGAATCCTTAAACCTCAGCCCGACCACACCCTTAATTGGATTATTACCGGGTTCTAAGCCGATTAAGTTGCATCTGGGTGTACCTTTCATGGTGACAATTGCCGCCCATCTCCAAAAGCTGCAACCCCAGGCCCGGTTTGTGATTCCTGTGGCCCCAACCCTAAACCTGAAAACCCTGGCCAACTACGCCAACCCCACAACTAACCCGGATTTTTGTCTGATTGATGGCGTTACGGCCCACCTGCAAGAACCAGAGCAAGGCCTTCCTTATCTGGAAACTACCACCGGAGCCAAAATCTATCTCTGGCAGAAGCTTCCTAACTATGATCTCCTCAGTCGCTGTCAACTTTGCTTAACTACAGTGGGGGCCAACACGGCGGAATTGGGGGCCTTGGCGGTGCCGATGATGGTTTTATTACCCCAAGAACAACTCCAACTCAAGCAGGGGATCGTTGCCGATGGCCTGGGTGGATTGATGATTGGCCTGCCTGGACTTCAGCGATGGGGGTCAGTCTTGATGTTTTGGTTCATGGTTTTACAGGGATTAACCTGGACTCAGGCCTGGCAGGTATTAACTCAAAAGCCTTTGGATTGGGCATTGATTAAGCAGGGATTAGGCTTGCGGGCCTGGCCAAATATTTGGGCGAACCAGGAAATTGTGCCAGAATTAGTGGGCCCCCTGGATCCCCTCGGACTGGCTGAACAAATTGCCGACCTCTTAAGCCAACCCCAGACTCTTATGGAAATGCGTCAACAACTCCAACGGATTCGGGGTGAGGCCGGAGCCGCGGCTAAGATTGCTAATCTGGCGGCCCAACTGCTGGACTCTGCACCAATCCTGTCTGCCCCATTGCCACCCCTGTCATCGTCCTAATGGAACCTGTTAGCCCACAGCCGGAGCTTGAACCCCTCAGTCGCACCCAGATTTTAATTGCGATGGGTTTGACGGCAATTCTCTGGCTAATTCTATCTAAAGCTCTTTTACAAACTCCTTTTGCGGGTGGTCTGCTCCCCCTCATTTGGCAACCCCAGGCCCTCATGGTTGGGACGTTAATTGCGACGGGAATTATCTTGGCTAGCAGTTTGCTCTATCAATTTTGGCCCACCTATCAAGCGGCGGCAGATTTCTACTTGGAGCTGGTGATTCGTCCCCTCGTCTGGGCTGATGTCTTTTGGTTAGGGCTACTTCCAGGCCTGAGTGAAGAACTGCTCTTTCGCGGTGTGTTGCTTCCAACCCTGGGCCTGGATTGGTATGGGATTATTGGCTCGGCAATTTGCTTTGGCATCCTTCATATGGGGGGTAAACAGCAATGGCCCTACGCGATTTGGGCCACGATTGTTGGGGGGATTTTGGGGTATAGTGCCGTGGCCAGTGGGAATCTTCTCGTTCCGGTCCTGGCTCATACTCTCACCAACTGGGCTGCCGGAGTGATGTGGAAATTAAAACATCAACCCTAAAAACTAGCGAAAGAACATTAGAGCCATTATCCCCGGCCTGGTATGATAAAACAGTTTGGATTGGGCAAAATTAGGGGCCACTATGACAACCGAAACCGCCATGACAAACGCTGTGGAACTGGAACGAATCCGCCGTCAATTTGATTTTGGCCCCTATCCCCGAATTCCCCTCGACAAATTTCCCCAAGATGACACCAATAGCCTGTTTATTCACAATGTTGTAACGGCCTATTACTTAGCCTATCAAACGGTTGTTAAACCTGAAAATTTGGTGATCTTAGACGCAGGCTGTGGCAGTGGTTATAAATCCCTGTTGTTAGCGATTGCGAATCCGGGGGCCAAAATTGTCGGGATTGATCTCTCGGAAGCCTCAGTCAAAATGGCCCAGAAACGATTGGCTTATCATCAGTTTGAGAATGTTGAATTCCATACGATGACGATTGAGGAAGTCCCAGGCCTGGGGGTGGAGTTTGACTATATTAATTGTGATGAAGTTTTGTACTTAGTGCCCAATCCCGTTCAAGCCCTCCAGGCCATGGGTTCTGTCCTCAAGCCCCAAGGTATTATCCGCGCCAATCTCCATAGCTATCTCCAACGTGCTGCTTATTTCCGGGCCCAGGCTGTTTTTCGGATCATGGGCATCATGGACAACAACCCAGAGGAGATGGAGATGAAATTGGTGCAGGAAATTATGGCTGAGTTAAAGGATGGTGTGGATCTCAAAGCGCGGGCCTGGAATCCCAAATATCAACAAGAAGATGCCGCCGAAGCTCTCTTAGCGAATCATTTACTGGTCGGTGATCAGGCATTTAATGTTCGGGATATGTTTAATTTCCTAGATCAGGCCGGCCTGGACTTCATTGCAATGGTGAACTGGCGGCAATGGTCACTGGAAAACCTCTTTAAAGATCCGGAAAACTTGCCCTCCTTTTTGGCCCTGAGCTTACCGGATGTGCCCCAAGCAACCCAACTGGAACTCTACGAACTGATTCATCCAGTCCATCGCCTTTTAGATTTTTGGTGTCACAGGCCCCAGACCCAACCAGAGTTGCCCCCGTCTCTCCCGGAAGACTGGCCTGCTGAAGTTATCCTCAAGGCTCAGGTGTATTTGCATCCCCAACTCCGGACCGAAACCATCCAGGCCAAGTGGGAACAATACATCCAAGAGCGAGTGGTTGTAGATTTGGGGACATTCCTCAGCCAGACTTCGACAACCCCGGTTTATGTGGATAGCTTGGTGCTGAGTTGCCTATTGCCCCTCTTTGCCGGCCCCCAATCGGTGGAATTTTTAGTGAAACGTTGGTTACAAATTTGCCCCTGCGACTTAACCACCTGTGAACCCCTGACTCCCAGCCAAGCCCTCACCTATGTCCGCCAATTCTTGCATCGTTTGGAACCAGCCCAGTTTGTCCTATGTCCCTTACCCATTGGAGTGAAGTCTGCCTAAAGCAACCGTTTTGAACATGGTCAAGCCAAAGGGTATCGTGAAAAGAAAGATTCTGTAATACAACCACCGATGGCTGAGAAGTTTGGCCTAAAATACAGCAGTGTGATTGGAGCAGCGGCATGGAACTAGCCACCCGGATTTATCAAGTGACCCCCTCCATTACCCTGGCCATTGACTCCAAAGCCAAAGCCATGGGAGCCGCGGGGATTGATATTTGTAGCTTCAGTGCCGGTGAGCCAGATTTTAATACCCCTGAACATATCAAAAGTGCCGCCCAACAGGCCTTGGAAGAGGGCAAAACCCGCTATGGCCCAGCCGCCGGAGAACCTAAACTCCGAGAACTGATTGCTGAAAAACTGAACCGGGATAATCGCCTCCCCTTTCAACCGGAAAACATCATTGTCACCAATGGCGGCAAGCAATCCCTGTTTAACTTGATGATGGCCCTAATTAACCCTGGGGATGAGGTGATTATTCCGGCTCCCTACTGGTTAAGCTATCCCGAAATGGTTTACTTGGCTGGCGGTGTTCCGGTGATTGTCCCGACTACGGCCGCCACGGGCTATCGGATTACCCCAGCGCAACTCAAGGCAGCCATCACCCCCCGGACGAAACTCTTTGTCCTCAACTCGCCCAGCAACCCCACAGGGATGATTTACCCCCCAGACGAAATTCGGGCCTTGGCTGAGGTAGTTATCGCGGCGGATATTTGGGTTGTCTCCGATGAAATTTACGAAAAAATTCGCTACGACGGCCTGGAGCATTTAAGTATTGGAGCCGTCAGTGAGGCCGCCTTTCAACACACCATTGTCAGCAGCGGGTTTGCCAAGGCCTATGCCATGACCGGGTGGCGAGTGGGCTATTTGGCTGGGCCGCTAGAGTTAATTAAAGCCACCACCACTGTTCAAGGCCACAGCACCTCCAATGTTTGTACCTTTGCGCAGTATGGGGCGATGGCGGCTCTCTCTGGCTCCCAAGATTGTGTGGCGGTGATGCTAGAGGCCTTTGCCAAACGGCGGGAAGTTATGGTGAGTTTGTTGTCAGGGATTTCCGGCCTGGGAATTGTCAAACCGACTGGCGCGTTTTATGCCTATGTCAATATCAGTCAGACCGGCCTAGGGTCTTTGGAGTTTGCTGAACGGTTATTGGATGAAAAACAAGTGGCCCTAATTCCCGGTAAAGCCTTTGGGACGGATGATCATATTCGCTTGTCCTACGCCACCGATGTCACCACCATTGAACGGGGCCTGGAACGGCTGGCGGATTTTGTCAGGGGTTTAGTCTAGATTGGCTTCTCGATGGACGCGAGTTGTGCTGGCCTGGGCCGTGGGCATCAAAATAATTTGATTGAGATTGACATGGGCCGGGCGGGTGGCGCAAAAAAGAATCAC
Source organism: Pseudocalidococcus azoricus BACA0444 (assembly GCF_031729055.1). Classification (NCBI taxonomy): domain Bacteria; kingdom Bacillati; phylum Cyanobacteriota; class Cyanophyceae; order Acaryochloridales; family Thermosynechococcaceae; genus Pseudocalidococcus; species Pseudocalidococcus azoricus. Next base: position 26,011 of record NZ_JAVMIP010000007.1, read on the forward strand.
CTCGGCTACATCCATCCCAGTGAGTGGCTCCAGGCCCTGATAGACTTTTTCGGCCCGCTCGGTGTCTCCATGAAAACGGACTTGGCTAAATTCTGTTTCCACCAGGCCAGGATCAATACAACTGACGCGAATCGGTGTCCCCAATAAATCCTGTTTGAGACCTTCTGTAATCGCTTGCACGGCTGCCTTTGTCCCACAATAAACATGCCCCCCTGGATAGACTTGCAACCCGGCAATCGAGCCAATATTGATAATCTGCCCCTGGCCGCGAGCTAACATTCCTGGCAAAAGAGTATGAGTGACATAGAGTAAGCCCTTGATGTTGGTATCAATCATCTCTTCCCAATCGGACAGCGAGGCCTGATCAAATCGCTCCAGGCCCCGACTTAAGCCCGCATTATTAATCAAAATATCAATGGTTTGCCAGTCTTGCGGTAGAGATTTTAGGGTTGGAATAATTTCATCTTGTTTCTGGACATCAGCCGCCAAACATAGACATTCAGTTTGATATTGGATTTTCAATGATGCAGCAAGCTCTTCTAATCGAGATAACCGCCGCGCCAGTAAAATTAACCGACAACCCGCCTCTGCAAATACAACCGCACTGGCCTGGCCAATTCCACTACTGGCTCCGGTGATTAAGACTGTTTGACCTGCTAATAAAACCATGATTAAAAATTAGAGAATTAATGTGTTTCTGTGGAATGAACTAATATGGCGTTACTCATTTAGGGTGAGACCGGGATAAGTCAGAAAATGCTTTACGGTCAGTCTTTTTAAGATTTATACTCTCTCATAACAGTCTGCATAACGCTATAGTATAAAACTAGTTGAGAATCGCACCCTGGTTGAATGTATTATATCGGACTAATGCTTTGGGCTAATCTGACTGACTACTGATAGAAATATGGGAAAAGTTCTGTTTCGGAAACATAGCGACAGGCCTGCCGAAAAATTGCGCGACAGGTTCCAGTATCTAACTCCCGATGATTAGGTATGGTTAGGGTCTCCTTATGGGTTTGGTTCATGCGGCGTAACTTGATGTGGCTGCCCCGTTGACTATAAACCTCAAAGCCAAATCGTTCTAAAATGTGCACAACCTCAGTCCCGGAGAGTCGTTTGAGCCTAGGCGTATCTGGGTTGCAGTTCAAAGGTAACTAAAATAGCCGGATGGGAAACTAAGCCAAAATCGCCTGGATCTTCTCCCTCTAAATGCAGCGCCAGTGCTTCTTGTAAATTTTTCACCACCTCATCCAATGTTTCACCTTGAGTGACAACCGAAACTTCCAAACATTCAGCCACATAGCCACCTTGCTCCCCTGGACGAATAAAAGACTTGACCGTTTGTTGAAGTTGCATAATTATTCTTCTGGTTCAAATCAAAAGTTGTAGTGCTGACTTATTACTTCCAATTATCTCTTTTGCGAATCGTCTTGTGGGAGCAATCATGAGTTGTAGGAAGTAGGGGTAGATTTTAGCTAGATATTGATAAACAACATTCGTAGCAAATAAGCCTTACCCCTAAGCATCTATTTCATCTGGCCAGGCCAATTAACCTTTGTAGGCTTTGATCCCTTTATCCACCAGGGCCTGAACCTTATCCACATCCTGCCAATCGAGAATTTCGGTGACTTTCTTTTGGAGATTCTTATAAGTCCGGAAAAATTCAGCGACTTCAGCTAAGCGGTGGGGAGCAATATCTTTGAGGGATTTGACTTCACCGTAGCGAGGATCATCGGCCGGCACACAAAGAATTTTCTCATCCCGGTCGCCGCCATCAATCATCTCTAAATAACCAATTGGCCGAGCGGCAATCACACAACCGGGAAAGGTAGGCTCATCCATAATCACCAGGCCATCGAGGGGATCTCCATCATCGCCAAGGGTATTGGGAATAAAGCCGTAGTCAAAGGGATATTGCACCGAGGAATAGAGCACCCGATCTAAGATAAAGGCGTTCATCTCCTTGTCAAATTCATATTTATTGCGACTGCCCCCAACAATTTCAATCAGGACATTGACCAGGCCGGGTTTGGGTTGAGCCGGAATCCGCGATAAGTCTAAGCTCATGGGTATTGGATTTATAAGGATTTACCTAATCCAGCATAAACCGACCATGGCCAGGCCCCAAACTGTCCCTTAAAATCAGGGTGAAAGTAATAAAAGCCCAATGAATGAACCACTATTCCAAATCCCGTGGAGTAGCATTGAGGCGAGTAAATTTCCGGAACGCCAATAAACATAGCCCAAAATAGTCCCCAAAACCGCCAGAGGTAGTAAATCTGCGGCATTCAAATGGGCAATGGCAAACAGGCCGCCACTGGTTAGCATGGCTGTGACTGGTCGCATACTCGGCAGCAGCGAGGGCAATAAAAAACCACGAAAGAGGGTTTCCTCAAAAATTGGGGCCATGACCGCGACCATAAACCATAAAATCGCAAAACTACGGTAATCATGACTGGCTAGGATCACTTCCAATAGGGGATTCCCACCGCCTTGATTGTGAAGGAGTTGTTGGCTGAATACAGACGTTAACAGCACTAGGGGCAGCGCAACAAAATAAGCCCCGAAACTCCAGGCCCACCACCGGTTTTTTCCCGAAAACGAAAGCCACTGGAAAATGGGTTGGGGGTATTGCTGCCAGGTGTAAATCAGGATGCCAAACCCAGCTACCATCATCAAACTATAGGTAATCAGGGCATAAATGGCTTGGCCAAAGGGAGTTGCCACCAGGCCCCGGCCACCGATTAACTCTAAAACTAGGGGCACAATCAGAAAGCTGATCCCGAAAAAGGCAACAAACCAGCCCACCATCACGGCTAATGTGGTTTCTGATGACCAGGGAATATCTAGATTGAGATGCGGTAAAACTTGCTCCCGATGCCGATATTGGTTAATCCCCCAGACAACTAATAAAATGATCCCCAACACACTCCCAGCTAAGGGCAGCACCGCCACTAAAGCCAAACGAATGACTGCGGCCTGGGCCAACTCTTGTCCGGTTTGCTGGAGGGTGTTCAGTTGGGCAGTGTTATTTTCAACTTGATAGAGTCTTTGGCGGGCCTGGGTTTGAAACCAGCCTGTGAGATGGGTTGTGATCAGGGCCTCGGCCTGGGGCGTGATAATCGGCGGGGTTTGCCAGAGTTGCTGAAGGGTTTGGGCCAGTTGCCGATCTGAGTCTGGGCCAGTTGCCGCCACCAGTTCCCAGGTTTGAGGAGCCAGAGTTGATGTCTTAGCTCCAACGGCCTCCAGGATCCCCAAATTCAGTTGAGCTTGGCTGATCTGCTGGGACTGTTGGGCTGTGGGGGTGGGAAGTTCACGCAGGGATTGAATGGTTTTTTCATAGGCCTGGCGAGCATCGGCCTGGGGATCACGACCTAAGAGAGCTTGGGCCTGGGGATACTCTTGAAATCCCGACCATTCACTGGCCTGGAGAACAAGATTAGTTTGATAGAGGCTAATCTGTCCTTGGACTTGGGGTTCAGTCAGACTACTGAGTAATTCTGCGGAGACTAAAAAGACAACAATGGCCGTTAATGCCACCAACAAAATTCGTTTCAAAGACATAAACCCTTCAACCGCAGATGTTGCTCTCCTAGCTTAACTGGCCGGTGTTGGGGGAACTGTCATCGAAACGTGAGAGAGATGAATCGCTGTCAAATCAACTTTTTCAACATAAGGGTAATAGCCCAACCAACGACTGGCTAAATGGGCGAATTGTTCAGGATTACCACTGACTGCAAACTTAGCGGTTCCCCTCTCTCGCCGATACTGACGCAAACCCAATAGTTCTAGCTCTTGAATCGCGGCTTGAGCCACGGCCTGGGCGGGATCAATTTGCCTAACTTGGGGGGGCAGGAGAGGGGTAATCACATCGGCAATATGGGGATAATGGGTACAGCCATAGATGAGAGTATCCAGGCCAAACTCAATTAGCGGTTCTAAATAGGCCTGGGCCACTTGCCGGAGATAGGGATCCTGACAGCGATTTTGCTCAATCAGGGGAACAAACTCCGGGCAGGCCACTTGACAAACCTGAATCGTGGGCTTTTGCTCTTGGAGGGCCTGGGGATAACTTTGACTGTTCACGGTCGCCGAGGTGGCCATAATCCCAATGCGTTTCCCTTTTTTAACGGCCACTTGGGCAGCGGGCAAAATTAAACCAATAATCGGAAAATCAAATTCACGGCGCACTTGCTCAAGGGCTAAGGCTGAACTGGTATTACAGGCCATCACCCCTAGCTTCACCCCTGACTGCTGCATCCAGGCCAGGATTTGGCGGACAAAGGTAATAATTTCTGCCGCCGACCGTTCCCCGTAAGGCAAGTGAGCCGTATCGCCAAAGTATAAAAACGATTCATGGGGTAACTGGGCCTGTAAGGCTTTCAACACCGTCAGTCCACCCAGGCCACTGTCAAACACACCAATCCAACCGGCCGAAATGTTCCGATAGGACGACCTACGCCAATTATTCACTCCGAAACCTCGTACTCCTCACACAAGAAACGCCACTAAATCCAATCCCGACAATAGATAAAAGGCTATGGCTAGAGCGGATTCAATATTGGCATAGGGACAGTTTAGCAACCTCATCGTATTTAATTAAGAGTCCAAGTAACAAACAATACATCTCTTTTTTCATGTCCATTAACGTAAATGGTTTAAGCTTTCGACTTCCCGCGTAAATAAGTCCGTAATCAGGCTCATTACCGTGCGTTTACGAATTTTGATATTGGCACTCACCGCCATCCCTGACTGCAAGGGAATCTGTTTATCGTTAATTTTCAAATATTGCTGATCCAACTTGATCCGGGCCGGAAAGCTATAAAAATTTCGCTCTGGGGTCGGGGGGAGGGCATCGGCCGCAATCCCAATCAACTCCCCCTTAATATCGCCAAACTCACTGAAGGGAAAGGAATCGATCCGCACATCTGCCCGCATCCCTGAATTCACAAAGCCAATATCTCGATTGGTAATATACACCTCGGCCACCAGAGCATCTTTCGGGACAACCTTGAGCATGGGCTTATCCGGTGTCACCACAAAGCCAGGGGAATGGGCCTGAAGATCAAAGACTGTCCCCGCTACTGGAGCGCGCACCGTTTGATAATTTAAGCCGGTTTGGAGTTGCTTGACCTTCGCCAGAATTTCCGCCAGCTTTTTATTATTTTCTACAATCGTCCGACTAAACTGAGTATCAATTTCGGCAATCCGTTTATCGTTTTCGGCAATGGCTCCATACAAGTCGCGGGAGACCGTTACGGTGGTATTTTTCAGTTTTTCTTTGGCTTCGGCAATGGCCACTTGGAGCCGATTCACATCCTGCTGAAACCGATCCACTTCCGCCAGGCCCCGCTGCACTTCTTGAACTTGGCGTAAATATTGAACCCGCGCAATCGCCCCCTCCTTCGCAACAGGTTCTAAATCGTCCAAGATAGTTTGATTCACCTTAAGAATATCCCGTTGACTTTTTAGCTGCCCCTGGGCCTGATCGAGTTGTTTTTGGAGTTGGTCAATTTGCAAACGCACCGTGGCGATTCGGGAACGGGCTTCTTCCTGATTGGATTGCCAGCGAGATTGTTGCTCCGGTGTTAAGTTAACTCCTTGAGTATTCCCGGCTAATTGGGAGCGAAAGAGTTGGTTTTCTGCTAGCAGGGCCTGACGATTTTGGGCGAGAAGACGCATCGTGGCGGGAATGGTGGCTGGGGCCTGGGATTTACTTCCGGTAAGCTGTTGTTGATAAAACTGATTTTCCTGTTGCAGGGCCTGGCGCAAACTTAACTGGGAGGCTAACTCTGATTCTGATGTAGCGGGATCTAACTGAAACAGAGGTTCTCCGGCTGTGACTTGCTGGCCATTGCGGACATAAATATTGCTCAAAATGCCACTACTAGGGGAGGCAATATCTTTGACCACACCCTCAGGTTCCAGTTGCCCCATCGCTGGCACAGCCTCCTCAATTTGGAAAAAACTCGCCCAAAGCAATAAACTCCCACTCACCCCAACAATGCCCCAAACAATCGCCCGTGACCAAGTGGGGGCCTGCTGCAAAATTACCGGTCGGTCAAAGGTGGGAGATAAGGACGGATTAGACTTCGGTGATGGAGGTAACGAGGGCAAATCAGTCATAGGTTTATACCGCAGCAGCTTCCTGTTGTTGATAGAGGCAATAGTATTGACCCCGTAAATCCATTAATTCGGGATGGGTGCCTTGCTCGACCACACTGCCTTGATCCATCATCACAATTCGATCCGCCCCGACCAAACTCCGCAGCCGATGGGTCACGAAAAAGACCGTCCGATCCCCAAAGGTTTGACGCAGATTGGTAAAGACCGTATGTTCTGCCAAGTAATCTAAGGCACTGGTGGCTTCATCTAAAATTAACAACCTGGGGTCTTGGAGAATTACTCTGGCAATGGCAATCCGTTGACGTTGTCCCCCCGACAGGGCTGCTCCCCGTTCACCGACCCGACTGTTATAGCCCAAAGGTAAATCCATAATAAAGTCGTGGGCATAGGCGAGCTTGGCCGCGGTGACAATTTCTTCAGGAGTAGCATCGGGGCGAGCCAGGGCAATATTGTCTTGTACCGTGCCATCAAAGAGCAAACTATCCTGTAGCACCATCCCCACCTGTTGACGGAGGGAATAGAGATCCACCTTACTGACATCGTATTGATCAATGGTGATTTGCCCGCTATCAGCCTCGTAGAGACGCATTAATAATTTCATCAGGGTGCTTTTGCCGGAGCCGCTTTGACCAACAATCCCGACAAAGGTTCCTGGCTCAACGTTCAGATGAATATGCTTGAGTTGGAGATTGCCTTTGCCTGCAAAGCTGAAACAAACATCCTGAAAGCGAATGGCTCCTTGGATGGCTGGCAGCGGAATATTGCCCCGGTCTTCTGCCTTGACTTCTTGGGGAGAATCTAAAATGTCGCTGAGGCGTTCTAAGGAGAGGGCCGTTTCCTGGAAGTTTTGCCACAGTTGAATCAAGCGCAGGAGGGGACTGGTGGCATAGCCAGCCAAAATCCGAAAGGCAATCAATTCTCCTAAGGTTAATTTTTGTTCGAGAACAAGATAGGCCCCGACCCAGAGCAGGAGTAAGTTAGACAACTGACTGAGAAACCGACTCATGGAACCCGCTGTTGTCGAGGTAATCACCGCATTAAAGCCAGCGGAAACAAACCGGGAATAACGGTCTTGCCACTGCCACCGGGATTTGAGTTCAATGTTTTGGGATTTAACGGTTTGGATGCCCGTGATTACTTCCGTAAAGTAGGCCTGGGTTTCGGCATTACGCTCGGCTTTGACGCGGACTTGATTGCGAATCACGGGGGAGAAAATAAAGGTCAACAGGCCAAAAATTGGCACGGTCGCGAGGGCAATCAGGGTCAGTAACCAGCTATAGAGGATCATCACCACGATATAGATCACGGAAAAGACGGCATCTAAGACCACGGTTAGGGCTGTCCCCGTCAGAAATTGGCGAATGTTTTCCAATTCATTGACGCGGGTGGCCAGTTCCCCCACAGGGCGACGATCAAAATATTTCAAGGGGAGGCGGAGGAGATGGTCAATAACTTGGGTGCCGAGGGTGAGGTCAATACGGTTGGTGGTATCAACAAATAAATAGGTGCGGAAACTACTCAGGAGGGCTTCAAAAATGGCCACCACGACTAAGAGAATTCCTAGGACATGGAGGGAATCGGGACTATTTTTAACCAGAACTTTGTCAATAATGACTTGAGTGACGAGGGGATTAGCCAGGCCAAAGAGTTGGACAAAGAACGAGGCAATAAAAACTTCAATTAAAACTCGCCGATGTTTTTGAATCGCCGGCAGAAACCAGCGCCAATCAAACTTTTTCTGGGGTGTATCTCCGGTTTTTTCCAGTTGAATTAAGGAAATCGTCTCCCCATCCCAAGGAGCCAAGAAGATCGGTAACGTTTGCCGGAGTAAGCCCTGCTCAGGGGCCGCCACCACTACCCCTTGGGCGGAAATTTCATAAATCAAGAGGAGTTGATTATCCCAACAGGCCAGAAAGGGAGTCGGGACGCGTTGAATGACATTTTTCGGAACCTCCAACAGTTGCGCCCGCAGGCCCATGAGTTCGCTAATCACCCCAGCCGTTGTTAAGGAGATTTTGTTGTCCTGTTGGCCCAGTTGATTTTGGAGTACCCGGCGAATAATATCTTTACGAAAGGGCAAATTAAAGTAGGTGGCCAACATCTCAAAACAGGCCTGGGATGCGTCTAGGGGGTCTTTTCCGGCAACAAACGGATAATTAGTGGGTGTTTGCCTGTCTGTTAATTCCGGTTCGGGTGGTTCGAGGGGGGCTTCCGGGATCATCTCCCAGGCCACTGTTGTTGCGGTCCTTGGGATAGTCGTCTGGGTAACTGAGATTTGGTTTTTTGGGGCTAAGGCTGGGGTCTGAAGCGGGCTGGGCTGGGGTAAGGCGGCAATGGGGAAGCCAAGCAGACGAACTGGGGTGCTATTGTTTTGGGGCGGGCTGGTTAGCTCTGGGGAAATCTTTTGGCCAATGTCCAGGCCTGGCCAGCTTCCACTACTGAGCAACCAGCGATAATCCGGCTCCAGTTGCAGGGGCATCGGAGGTTGGGAGGTCGTAGCCGGAATAATTTTGAGTTGGGCCTGGGGATAAATTTCCGTCAGCAGATGGCGCAGTTGGTAAGGTTCCAAGGCCTGGGGCCCCAAAGCATAGCCCAATAGTTCATAAACCTCGGCTAAACTTGCCCGCTTCCGATAGTACTGATCTAAATGGGGTTCCTGGGCTAACCAGGCCAAAAATTCTCCCCCTGTCAAGACCAAGGCAATCGTATCCGTGGAGGCAATCGCCCCCTCACAGCCATGTTGTCGCACCAGGCCACTCCAGCCCACCGCCTCTCCCGGTTGGAGCATTTTCAGTGTTGGCGGTACATCTTGGTTTTGGTCTCGCCCCAGCAGCCGGACTTGTCCCTGAAAAATCAGGTAGAACTGGCTGGGAAGCTTATTCGGGGCCAACATTCCCCGGCCCATCGGAAACCGCTGCGGTTGAAACTGCTGGGACAAGGCCAACTGAGTTGCGGCTGAGAGTTCCCCAAAGGGCGGGGTGTGGGCTAAAAATTCTTGGACAGCACTTTTGAGATCAAAGGTATTCATGGCGTGACTGGGGCCGAGATATTTACCGTGAGGGCCTGGGTCTGAGCTTGGAGCCAGCGTTGCCAACATTGTTGCAGTAGCCGTTGCCGCATCCCCTCGTCCAGTTGGGCCGGCATCACTTTCTCGGGGCGGACAATCACAATCCAGTCTCCTAGACGTGTGGGTGGCAAGACTTTACCTAGGGGCGAGGTGGCTAACATTTGGACTAATTGGGGATGTAAGGTTCTCGCTTCTACCGGCCCCACTAAGCCCCCAGATTCCTGTTCTGCTCCCTGGGAATACTGACGGGCCACATCCGCAAAGTTGGTTTCCCCTTCCTTAATCCGAAAATAAAGTTCCTGAGCTAGTTCTGGGTTATTGGTTCTTAAGAGTGAGTAAACAAAGCGATCATACTGTTGCTTGGTTCGCATAAATTCTTGATCAATTCCCTGTCCCCAAGTTGCTTGTTTATATTTTTCAATTTTCCCCAGTTGGTAGGCCCGCTGCTGAAACTGCTCTGGGGAGATGCGATAGAGTTGGCAATACTGCTCTTCTGCTGCTGGGGTCGTAATTTGTTGACTTTGGCGAAAGTGATTAAGGGATTGCTGGGCTTCTTCGGGGGTGAGGGTAATGTCCTGGAGGGCCTGGTCAATGGTGAATTCTTCCAGAAATTGGGGGAGCAATTGATACTGAGTTAGATAATGGATCAGTTCATCACCAGAAATCGAGGTTACGCCGATCTGGATAGTTTGACTCATTTGGAACAGCACAGTTAATCAGGGGTCTAAATGTACCACTATCCTAAGATGTATCTTTAATTACCACAAGATAATTAATCATCTCTTAACCTGCTAGCGGCTCTAGGTCAGGGAGGGGATATTCCACAGCGATCACCAGAGTTCACCAGGCCTGGATCTTGAATTTGTACATCACAGTAATATTCTCATTCCCTGGATAACACTAAAGAGAGGCTAGTTTGCAGATAGCAAGTTAGTTATTTATACCTAATTGAGATATCTGCCATCAGTAAAGACCTTGACGATTACTGACTTCAGGCTGCACTTACTTAACTGAATTTTGCTTAACTGAATTTTGTCAACAAAATGATGTAACGCAATGTGAATTTTAATTCTGCCGTATCTTTGATTAAATTGGGTAATCCCAGAGTAGGTAATGAATTTAGCCATTGCTGATCGTAATGCATGGGGTTGAGAAATCTTAATTCATGCTTAAATATCGTTCAAAATCTGGCTAAGTCAGCAATGTTATTTCTAGTATTGATCGTATCTGCACCCGCTGCGAGGATTCAGCATTGGATTTATTAAGTCAACAAATAGCGGCCCTGAGCAGCAAAATTGATTCGTTGTATGTCATTGTTGAGCAACTGAATCAAAAGCTATCCCTGGCCATCAATGAAGGTAAAATCAAGCCCAGTATCGTCATTGCAGAAATCATGCCAGACTGTGATGAAACGGCTGATTGGGTTGGGGGAACTGCCCAGGCCTTTGCCTCTCCTGTCCATACCAGTCTTGAGCATAAAGATATTTTGAGTGACGATGAGCCTCACAACTTCCGCAGCTACAGTGGTGAACGTTACATGACCAACGAGGTACAAATTCAACGCCTGACCGCCCAACTCACCGCGGCTTATAACCAAATTGCGGCCTTAGAAGAACGTCTCCTGGCCCACCACAGCCGTTAGGATTGCTTGACTCCAGAGAATGGCGGCGGGGAAGCGGCTTTGATAGGAATTTCTTAAGCCTAAGCTGCAATTTTTTTAATCACCGGATCTACAAAAACCCGAAGCGAGGCCTGGTATATTGTTGGCAGCAGTGCGTGTGTTTACACCATCATCACAACAATTTGGGTAGGGGTTATGGGCTTATTGTTAGCAGGTAATCAGTTTGTCCGAGATCTAGACCAGGCCGGGGCCTTGGCCATGTATGTTCCCCCAGAAGGTGGGTTTGAAGGACGTTACCAACGCCGATTGCGGACTGCTGGCTACCCCACTCTGCATTTGTCAGCCCCAGGCCTGGGAGATTTATCTGCCTATCTCACCCAAGTTCACGGCATCCGTCCGGCCCACACAGGGAAAGAAAATATTCGGGTCTATTTCCGTCCTCCCCTGGTCACCTATCATCTGGAAAACTTACCTCCCCAGGCCAAGGGACTCGCGCTCTGGTTAATTGACGGCAAAAAGCTATCTCGCCAAGAACTAGCCTACTTGTCACTGTTAACTCAGCAGGAACCCCGCTTAAAAATCGTTGTTGAAGTTGGTGGGGCCCGGGACGTTCAATGGCAACCCTTGAGTACTATTGCCCAAGCGGCTTAAACATTTTTGCAACTGATGATTGAGGCTGGTACTTCTGGCCTGGGCAGATCTAGAACCGATAGCTCAGGAAATTTCTAGGGGCTTTTGATGGCGCACTGGGCTACCTGACGATCATTCAAGGTTTTGCTGCTGATGCTGATGCGAGTTTTGGCATCTACAAGTCCGCCTGTTCCGCCAAAGCTGCCATCCCGCTTCCCTAAAATACTTCCCATTCGAGGGTCAGGTCATGGGTCTGGGGATAAACACAGAGGATCTCCATGCCGGCGCTGTCAGGAACATTTTGCCCAAAGGCTTCTAAGCTTTTCACAAACTGATAATAAATGCACCCCCCCGCGGCCGTTTGTCCCCAAAGTTCATAAACACTATTGGTCGCAGCAATTCCGATAGAGAGATCCGTTAAGAATTTGCTGGGGGTACAGGCTCGAGTCGCTTCCAGCCAGCAGTCCATCGTTTCACAAGTTGTTTGGTTAGTGGGGCGGCTGAGGGTCTGAAAAAACGTGGTCGGGGCCTGGGCCAAAACTCTAGGCACGGCTGAATTTACCAGAAGCATCATGACCAGAGTATTGAGTAGACGCTGTACCACCATCGTTCCCAGGCCCAAGACAGGCAGAAAACACTCTTGATTGACTTAATTAGCGAGCGACTTTTCCAGTACCAGTTTGGAGCGTTTCACCGGATCTGGAATGGTAATTGGATAGTCCCCCGTAAAACAGGCTGAACAAAATTGACTCCCCTGCTGAGCTTTAGTGGCCGCAATCATCCCAGCCCAAGTTAAGTAACTTAAGGAATCTACCCCGATTTGAGCCGCAATTTCCGCAATGGTTTTAGTCGCAGCAATGAGTTGATCCTGGTTATCGGTATCAATGCCATAGAAACAGGGGTGAGTGACGGGGGGCGAAGAAATCCGCATATGAACTTCCTTTGCTCCGGCTTCCCGTAAGGCGCGGACAATTTTGCGGCTCGTCGTTCCTCGGACAATCGAATCATCCACAATCACAATGCGTTTGCCTTCCAAAACATCCTTTAAGGGGTTAAGTTTCATCCGGATGCCGGCCTCCCGCATGGCCTGGGTGGGCTGGATAAACGTGCGGCCAACATAGCGATTTTTAATTAAGCCTTCAGCATAGGGAACCCCTGTGGCCTGGGAATATCCAATGGCGGCGGGGACACCGGAATCAGGAACAGCAATCACCAAATCCGCCGGAACCGCAGATTCTTGTCCCAGTTGTTGCCCTAGACGTTGACGATAACTGTAGAGGGTATGACCTTCCATCAAGCTATCCGGGCGAGCAAAATAAATCATCTCGAAAATGCAAAGTTTATCCTCTGGTGGACTCCAGATGTGGGACTTAAGGCCTTGGTCGTCAATCCAAACCAGTTCCCCCGGCTGGACATCTCGGACATATTCAGCCCCGATAATATCCAAGGCACAGGTTTCGGAAGCCAGCACATAGTAGGACTCGCTAGAGTTTTCTCCGGCCAAAATTCCAAGCACTAAGGGCCGCACGCCATGACTATCCCGGATCCCCATCAGGCCGCTGGGTGTCCCGATAACTAAACTAAACGCCCCCTGAAACTGACGCATGGCATTGACACTGGCATCAATCCAGCCCAGGCCAGCATTCACTTGATTGGCAATGGCCCAGGCCATGATTTCCGAGTCGGTGGTGCTAATCAGGCTGGCCTGGCTAGGCATTTGGGCCACAACGGTTTGACGCAGGGCCTGGGTATTCACCAGATTGCCGTTATGGGCGAGGGCCAGGGGGCCGAGGGCGGTGGGAACTAGAACGGGTTGAGCATTGACAATCCGGCTGGAGCCAGTGGTGGAGTAGCGGGTATGGCCAACGGCTAATGTGCCGCCCATATGTTGGAGGGTCGATTCATCAAAAACTTGCGAGACCAGGCCCATGTCCTTATGGAGGTGGACATCCGCGCCGGTAAAGGTGGCAATTCCAGCCGATTCTTGGCCCCGGTGTTGGAGGGCATACAGACCAAAATAGGTAAGTTTAGCCACTTCCAGGCCGGGGCCATAAATCCCAAAAACCCCACAGGCTTCTTCTGGTTTGTCGGGGAATTCCAGTAGGTCTAGGCTGCAATCATCAGAGTCAACAACAGGGTTCATCTTACTGGGGTCAGAGGCAAGACTGGATTCAGACATTGGGGAAGTTACCTAACCGCTATGCACGGGCTGAAGGGACGAGAAAGACCAAGGATCACTGATTATAAAAACTGATGATGCAGAACCGAGGAAAAAACGAGCTTAAGAGAAGATTAACGAAACTACAGATAAATAAATTAAGGAATTTTGGACTTGTCCGGTCTCCCTCCGAGTTTAGATGCCTTTGTCGTAAAGTATTGGCTTGAGGCAGAACCAATAAAAGATTGAGACTCAACATCGTATCCTTAGACTCTGGCCTGGGGGAGCTTAGGAAAAAATTCCATGGGCAGAGACCTTAAGGCCGCGCTCAATTGCTTTTGTTTATCCTCAGAAAGCGAGTCATTCATGGTGACAATGCCCTGATGCCCCGCTGCCCTGGCCCGTTGCTCCCCCAGTTGAAATAGCTTCTTGATCCGTTGACTTGCATCCCTAGTTGTAGTGTTAGACACGATCTTGCTCCGCTCTAGTGAGTTGACCATCAGGCAGGATTCCGATCACCGTTAATGTTGGTGGATAAAAGCTAACCGATAACACACCCGTATCTTCCTCTAGGTATTTATATTGCACAATCTCAAGGAACTCGTAAGTATTGAGGATGGCGTATTGCCTTCCAGTCAAATTCACAAGTAACGCATCTCCTGCTGTTTCATTTCCCCCATGCCACTCCAGGCCAAGAATCACAACCTTAAAATTTTCACCAGTGGATTTAGTCCTACGAACTTAAGTAAGTTCCTAGCCCATTGGCCCAGCGATCCCATAACTCCTCAATCCTAACCTTGATTAAGGCCTGGTTATCGGCTGTTAAAATTTGCAGTTCTGCTGCGGTTTCAGTCACGATTCCAATCTCCTGAATCGGGGGATTGCCTTGAGTTTTCAGATACTCTTCCCAGGCTTCCTTTTGACTTGGATCAACCGCCACTAAAATCCGCGAGCCGCCTTCCCCAAAGAGCAATTCATCCCAACGGGAGATCCTGTCAGACAAAGCCCAAGGCAGGGTAATGGTTGCCCCAAAATTGCCACTAATACAGGATTCCGCCAGAGCTACCCCTATGCCCCCTTCACTCAAGTCATGGGCGGTGCGGATCCAGGCCTGGGCGATGCCCTCTCGACAAATTTTTTGCACCTGTTGTTCTAGCTCTAAATCTAAATAGGGTGGTTTACCCGTGACCTGATCATGGATCGTGGCCAAATATTCCGAGCCACCTAGGGAAATGGCCTCTGTTGTAGTCTTGGGTGTAAGAGGTTCTCCGAGTAAATAAATCAGATCCCCGGATTTTGCCCAACCTTGTCCGACTGTTTTCCGCACATCTGTAACGCGACCGACCATACCCACGACCGGAGTTGGATAGATGGCCTGGGGTTTCCCGTCTGCATCCAGCGTTTCGTTATAGAGAGAGACATTTCCCCCAGTCACAGGTGTATTCAAGACGCGACAGGCCTGGGAGAGTCCCCGACAGGCTTCCGATAGTTGCCAATAGCCCAAGGGTTGTTCTGGACTACCAAAGTTCAGGTTATCCGTCACCGCCAAGGGTTCCGCCCCGACACAACTCAGGTTCCGGGCAGCTTCGGCCACTGCGGCAATGGCTCCTTGGTAGGGATCGAGATAGACATAGCGGGGATTGCAATCCACTGTCGCTGCCACGCCCACATAGGGATTAGCGAGTTTCTCCCCAGTCACTGGCCGTAAGCGAATCACGGCGGCATCGGCTCCCCCAGGCCCTGTTACCGTATTGTTTTGCACCTGCTGATCATATTGCCGATAAACCCAGGCCTTGGATGCCACTGTGGGAGATGCGAGAAGTTTTAATAAGACCTCAGACCAAGACAAAAATCCTGACGCTAATTCAATTCCGGTTTCAGAAGCAGTGGGGAGTGATGACACCGACCAGGCCTGGGCCTTTTGAACATACTCTGGCGGCTCACTTAAGGATTCTCGGTGATAGATGGGTGTATTTTCAGCCAGGGCCAGGGCCGGAATTTCCGCCGCAATTTCACCTTGATGCCGAATTCGGACAATCGGTTCTGCAATCACCCTTCCAGCGACGACGGCATGAAGTTCCCAGCGTTGGAAAATATCAATGATTTCCTGTTCCCGCCCGGCCTGGGCCACAAATAACATCCGCTCCTGGGATTCAGACAGTAAATATTCGTAGGGGATCATCCCGGATTCCCGCGCCGGAATTAAATCCAAATCCAGATCAATGCCCACCCCCCCTTTAGCCGCCATTTCCGCAGTTGAACAGGTTAACCCCGCCGCTCCCATATCCTGGGCCGCCACAATTGCCCCCGTCTGAAACGCTTCTAAACAGGCCTCAATTAAAGATTTTTCGAGGAAGGGATCCCCAACTTGCACCGCCGGCCGATCCGCTTGGGATTCTTCACTTAATTCCGCACTGGCAAAACTGGCCCCACCCATACCATCCCGGCCCGTAGTTGACCCCACATAAATCACCGGATTGCCAATCCCTCCCGCCCCGGATTTAACAATTTCCGTGGTTTCCATTAGACCTAAGGCCATGACATTAACTAAGGGATTCCCGGAATAAACAGGATCAAAATAAATCTCACCGCCTACGGTAGGGATTCCTGTGCAATTCCCATAGTGAGAAATGCCGGAAACAACCCCATGCACGAGTCGCTGAGTTTTTGGATCCGCTAAATCCCCAAAGCGTAAGGAGTTTAAGAGGGCAATTGGCCTAGCTCCCATTGTGAAAATGTCCCGTAAAATACCCCCAACTCCGGTCGCTGCCCCCTGAAACGGTTCTACGGCTGAGGGGTGATTGTGGGATTCAATCTTAAAGGCCAAGCGCAAGCCTTCGCCTAAGTCCACCACCCCGGCATTTTCCCCAGGCCCCACGAGTATCCGCTCCCCAGTGGTTGGAAACTGCTTGAGTAAGGGGCGAGAATTTTTATAACAGCAATGCTCTGACCACATTACGCCAAACATCCCCAATTCCGCCGGGTTGGGTTTGCGCCCTAATCGGTTGACAATTTCGACATACTCGGCCTGGGTCAGTCGTTCCGCAGCCAGTTGTTTGGGGTCAATTGCAAATTCTGGAGCAAGGTCAGAGGCAGCAGACATAAAGACTTCTTCGTGGAGGCTAACACTGGCATTATCTCAGAGATTCTTAATGGGGAGATTTATCTGGGCCTGTTTATCGAGATTACTTGGGATTTCTGCAAGTCTTAGTAATCAGCCGCCTTACAATAGAAAATGCCTTAGGGCCTGGAGAGGTGGCAGAGTGGTCGAATGCGGCAGACTCGAAATCTGTTGAAGGGTCACACCTTCCGGGGGTTCGAATCCCCCCCTCTCCGTTTGACAACAATCTGAGACAGTCTG
Organism: Pseudocalidococcus azoricus BACA0444; assembly: GCF_031729055.1. Lineage (NCBI taxonomy): Bacteria > Bacillati > Cyanobacteriota > Cyanophyceae > Acaryochloridales > Thermosynechococcaceae > Pseudocalidococcus > Pseudocalidococcus azoricus. The sequence goes on from NZ_JAVMIP010000007.1 coordinate 42,977, forward strand.
AGATTATCTAAAAGTCTTTACTGTCAAAGGGTTTAAGCCTTATTGGTTGTCTAAGTCAGTCTCAATTTATCTAGGGTAAGCTAGGGGTAACTGGGGGTGCTTTTAAGGGTAATACCCCCAGCGGTGAAAGGTGTTACCCCCAATGCTGACAGAACTGGCTATCCGTAAGGCAAAGCCGACTGAGAAACCCCAAAAGCTCTTTGATGGCGGTGGGCTGTATCTAGAAGTCCCGCCCAAGGGAAATAAACGCTCCTGAGCCTGGGGCTTTACCCTGCGATCACTTTGGCAGATGCCAGACAGCAGCGGGATGAGGCTAAGAAGCTATTAGCCAATGGCATAGACCCATCTGTAGAGCGAAAAGCAACCCAGGCCGCCAAGTTTGCCAGTGAGTCGGGACGGTTTGAGGTGGTGGCCAGGGAATGGTTCGGTAAGTTTCACGCTCAATGGGCAGCCAGTCACGCCAAAGTCAATATGCAACGCCTGGAGCGGGATGTATTTCCTTGGTTGGGTGATAGACCGATTGCCGACATAACAGCCCCAGAGGTTTTAGAGACTCTAAACCGGATTGTTAGCCGTGGATCAATCGAGACTGCCCATCGAGTCAGAAGTTTAATTTCTCAGGTCATGCGCTATGGCATTGTGACAAATCGAGTTACCCATGATGTGACAGTGGGACTGGTGGGAGTCTTGCCCCCATCCCCAGAAAAGCATTTAGCGGCAATTACTAACCCGAAACGATTAGGGCAAGTCCTACGAATGTTTGATGCTTACCCCGGTGGCCTGGTGGTGCGCTGCGCTCTCCAGTTAACTCCACTGCTCTTGATCATTAGAAGCCTTGGTAAAGAATCCCCCCTCGTTGAGCCTAGGATGAAACCAAAACTTTGCAGGGATAGATAATTCTGGGCTATTCTCACGAATCATTACTGTTTACTATTATGATCATTTCTAGAGTTGAGACTAACGCTTAGTGGCTTCCAACAAGGCCTCTCGTAACACTTCATCACTGACCCCATGACGTTTCAAGCTGGCAATTAGGGCCGCAACGGTATCTCCCTCTAAACGTTCCAAATCAGCCCGCAGTCCTTGGCCAATATAGGTGCGGATCAAAGGTTGATAACCCGAAAACCCCAGCAAGGGGGCAATTCGCTTTAAGTCTTCAATCACATCCTCAGGCATCCGAATTGTAATTGCTGTCATTGGACGATTCTTATCGAGTCGCTGTTTAAGAGCCGTAATTTTCATAATCTTGACGCTCCTGACGTGTGGCCTTGCGAGCCGAGATGATCCGGATCATGTCATTTTCTTGCTCAATATAAACAACGTAGAGGAGGCTCCAAGGAGCGTCTAAACCAGATACCCGTTACGCTCTTTGTAATATAGTATTGTTCATAGAAAAGATAGACCTAGTGGATATTAACGTACCAGACTTTATCCATAGAATTTTGATCGGCCTGGTTTAATGCGCTCCACCGATAACATCTGTAAGTACCTCGCTGAAAAATATCCCCAGGCCTTTGCTGAATGGCTACTTGGGGAAAACCTTGGCACAGTCACGCTCCTAAAAACAGAATTAGACTTAGAACCGATCCGGGCTGACTCAGTTACCTTTGTTCAAGTCCAAAATTGCATTCTCCATCTGGAATTTCAGGTTGTCCCTCAAACTCAGCCCCCCCTGCCCTTTCGGATGTTGGACTACTGGGTGAGACTGTATCGCCGCTATCAATCTGCCATTGTCCAAGTGTTGATTCTGCTCAAGCCAACAACTGCCAATGTTCCTGACCAATTTATCACCGCAACTACAACCCATCAGTACCGCGTGCTCAAATTCTGGGAAGAAGATGCCCAGCAATTTTTAGAAAATCCAGCTTTACTACCTTTTGCTGTCCTGGCTAAAGGGGAAAACAGCCAAACCTTGATTCAAGCAGTGGCCCAACGCATTACCGCCCTTGAACCCCCAAGTTTGCGCCAAGAAGTGAGTACGGCAACCCAACTGCTGGCTGGACTAAAGTATGAGAAGGAGTTAATTCAAGCCATTTTTCGGGAGGGCGTGATGCGAGAGTCAGTCATTTATCAGGAAATTCTGGCAGAGGGACGGGCAGAAGGACGACAAGAGGGAGAATCTCAGCTAATTTTGCGCCAACTCAGACGACGGTTTGGAACCTTACCTTCAGACCTAGAGAAAAAAGTGACTAGTCTTTCTTTACTAAAGATTGAAGCTCTCGCTGAGGCAATTTTTGATTTTGCTCAAGTTGAAGATGTCCAGGCCTGGTTGGATCAACATTAATCCCAGTACAATAATATTCAGAAATAAATGCATAAAGTTAAAAACCATCAATTTATTTAAAGACTATAGAGTTATTGAGAGCTAGACATTTTAATGTATTTATCAATAATATTTTAATAGATGAGATAGGTTTTATTTTGTAATTCTGCACATCAATAAAAATATTAAGGAAAAATATGTTAAATAATGAATTATGGACTCTTCGAGTTCCTTTTCAAATGATACCAGGAAAAGGAATTGACGGTTTAGATCAACCATTTGAAGAAAAAATTGGAAATCTAACTATTAAGCTCAGATATGCACAACAATTTTATGTTTTTGAAGTTGAAGGTTTGGAAAGTGAGCAAGCTGACAAAGAGTACCTTAATAAAATATGCATAGGTTTGAGATGGGTAATGTTAAACAGTGATTTAGCCTTCGATATACATACGGATTTCAATGAAGTTATTTATAATCCAACGCATAATTCTGATGGACTTGTTAATATAAATTATCCAACAGTCTATCCATCCAGCAATAAAATTTATACTGTTACTGCTGGCAATGCAGTTGCTACATTATTAACAGATGTTAATTATTTTCACTCATTACTAATTGAAGGACTTGATAAGAATAGTTTTGATATTACCTCTAATAAAAAACTAAATACTGCATTTGAGTTATATAATTTGCATTATTATGAGCACTCAGAAAATGCTCGGTTTTTGATATTGGTAATGGTGCTAGAAGTGCTTAAGACTTCTTGCCCAAAGCAGCAAGTAGTTCAAACTCTAATAGATCGTTGGATTCAATAAATAGAGCTAGAGAAGAATAAATATCATGAAAATTCAGGCGAATATAAAGATTTATTGGCAATAAAAGACGAAATTTGTTTTCGCAAAGATACGTCCATATCAAGACAAATACAAACCCTAGTACGTGATACCTTCTTAAAGGAAGGGCTACCAGATCAAGAAGTTGACGACTTGGAAAAGCGTACAAAGAATATCTATAAACTCCGAAGTAAGCTAGTGCATGATGGTAAATTACCTGATCAAACCCTAAGTTCGGCACTAAAAGATGCTAAAGAAATTGTACGAGCTGTATTAAAAGCTAAATTTAATGATTTAGCATAATGATTTAGCACATTGTAGTTTGCCTTAAGTTAAAGTAAAGAAATTACAAGTATTGATTAGAGAACGTAGGCTTATATTTTAGATGCCATAGAATAATGTTTTCTTTAGAATTTATCTGGAGTCTTCACCTTGAGTGAGTTGTCCATACATCGCCCAAATCGCCATCGGACGTAAATACATACAGGCCCGGAACGTTCCTACAGCCGTAATTGCCTCTGGAGTCCGAAATTGCAGGCCATTGTCATAAATTTGTTGAATTACCGTTTGCGTCAACTTCCAGGCCCCATCTTTCATCCCCATTTGATATAAAAATGCAGCCAGGCCATAGTTAATCCCAATCCAAACTTCTAGGGGATGCGTGGCATTTGGTTTTTCTGGTGAGCCATCGGGTAACAGGCCATTCGCCGCACCGAACTTGCCATCGTGGAATTTTACAAAGCAAACATCATAAACGACTTTTAAGGCTGATTCGGCACATTCAATCGGGACAACATCCGGTAAATTCAACAACCTAGCATAGTATTGCCCGCAGAGTTGATCCGCCATCACCACTTGGGAATTACTGCCACTATCGAGGCGATAAAACTGACCATTCCAAAGTTTGTCTTGATAGGTGGGGCGGGATTGATTGAGCCAGGCCTGCCATTTTTCTTGTTCTAGTTTGGTATTGATTCCCTGTGCTTCTAAACGTTTGGCAATGGCTAAAGCTGCTTCTAAGGCCGCAATCCACAGCCCCCCGCAATAGGCACTGACTCCTTTGAGTTGCCAATCGTCATAGGTTTGATCCGGTGCGCCACTATTTTCCGGTAAGCCATCACCATCCGTATCAAAAGTTTTCAGGTAATCCAAACTACTGACAACTGAGGGCCAGCAATCGGTTAAAAATTCCAGATCAGTTGCCCCAGTTAATAAGTAATCCCGATAAACCAAGAGGACAAAATCGGACGCTAAATCTTTCCAAAGGTTGCAGTCTTGGTAGCTGGTGTAATTACTGGCCTGCCAAGGATGTTCGTTGGGTGCGCCGAGATCGTGGGGGGTAGCATTGGCAATTTTGCGGGGGGCTTTATGGGCCGTTTCTGGATTGCCTTGATAGTAGTAGCCAATAATTCGCAGCTTGGGGTCTTCGGTCGGAATCGCTCTGGCAAAGGCCCGCATCACCCCTTTTTCCAATTCTGGCCACAAGTAAAGTAAAGCAAAGGAACCATAGAGTCGAACATCTAAACTTTCATACCAGCGATAATCTAAACATTCCAAAACCGCATATTGCCCCACAGGATCCGCATCCGTTGCCGCTGTCCATAAACTCCCGCCACTGGTCAGGTCATAGAGTTCATTAATCAACGCCATTTTGAACTCATCCGGCCAATCAGAATGCTCAAGAAAGGGTTGCTGCCAGGCCCCGATCTGTTCGCTCCATTTCTGATAGTTTTCTAAAGCAATTTGGGCAATCGTTTCAGCATTAGTTCCTGAGCGATCAAAGAAATCCGTATAGCGGCGAAAGTAATTAACATCCGGGGCAAACTCGGTCACAGGTAAATCCCAGGACAAGACAAAGGGAATTTCTTTGGATTCACCCGGAGTCAAGGTAAACCGCACCGCCAAGGCCGCGCCAATTTGTTCAGAATCTGTAGCAGGTTGATTGTTTGAAAGATTACTCAGTGAACCATCCCGACTAAACGAATCCCACAGATCAGCCCCATCGCCAACTGGGTTCCAACGGGTATGATAGAAAATTTCGAGATCATCTCTCACTGGCACTGAAATAGCCCATTCGCCCTCGCCTTCTTTAATGACCGTATGCGGATCCCGTTGGCGTTGGAGTAAACAACTGGCCTGGGTTTCGGATTGATGAAAACGGTTGTAATTCCCCTGACTTTGCCCCAAGCGTGGCGTGTAATCATAAACCGGACTGCCATCATCCCGAATCCGAATTTCTGAGGCAGGGGTGGCATTACTAAACCAACCGACCAGATTTTGCCAACTGAGCATAATACTGATCGTAATCGGCTGATCCGTGGGGTTATGGGCGGCCCAAACAAACACGGCAACGGGATAACTGGTTTCTTGATAGTTATCGGGAATAATCGGCGAAAATTGCTCACAGGTTAACTGGGCCTGGAACACTCCCTGGTATTCAAACCAACTGCGGGGATAGAGCGCGCCATAGGTGCCTTGATTTTGGGGATACCAATTCCAGGCCCCGAGGGTGCCATCTGACGGCGATTCAGTACACAAGGCATAGGTCTGGGAGTGATCGCCCCCTTGTTCAAAGATGGAAAATTGACAGCCGGGAATGGTTTGGAAAATATGTTCACCGCCATCCAGATGCCAGAGGTTAAAATCTCCCCGTGAGGATCGCCCAATACAGCCCGCGCCAAATCCACCGAGGGGCATGCCGTGCCAAGGGCCATCGTCTAAGTTACTGGCATAGCGGACGGTGTAAGGCGTTTCCCAACCCTGACCCATGGATCGTTGCCAGGCCTGGGGGGGGATAAAGGGGGGGGCTTGCAAGTTGATCTCCAGTAGGGCTAACGCTGCCAGACTGTTATTTTAAGGCCAAGACTCAAATATTGACGGTTCTCAGAGGTATTGATTAGCCGTCTAAGGACACTGGCAATGATTGATCCCTAAACAAAATAGCGTTACCCCTGCTGCTAACGGTCGGCCCCTAGGAAATACTCACTCGGAAACAGTTGTTAAACCTAATTGTCCCCTATGGAACCTTGCCAGGATGGAGTAACGCTATGATTAATTGATGTCTCAGTAATTAACAGGTTTAATTTGGGTGAGAGCAAGAAGATCAGGATCGTTTTACAGGCCTGTATTGAGAAAGAAATAGGGAACACCATCAAAGCAGAAAAAAAGAACCTTGATTATTGAGATTGAGGCAAGCTAACTCGAATCACTTTATTTTTTTCTTCTTCTGCTTTGGGCAGCGTCAGACGGAGAATGCCATCTTTATAGTCAGCCGCCACATTTTGATGATCCACCCGGCCGGGGAGCGGAATCACCCGTTGGAATTTGCCATAGTGGAACTCAGTCCGAGTCATGCCGCCTTCTTCGACTTTGGTTTCAGATTTCCGTTCACCAGAGATCGAAATAGCACTAGCAGTGGCTTGGATATCCAAATCTTCCGATTTAATGCCGGGTAATTCTAAGCGCAACTCATAGGCTTCGGGAGTTTCTGTGAGTTCGGCTTTGGGGGAAAATGCCAGGCCAACACCATCGGTTTGACTAGACGACAAACTATCAAAGATGCGATTTAATTCTCGTTGCATTTCATCAATTTCTCGAAAGGGTTGCCAACGAACAAGAGCCATAATCAACACGCTCCTTTTTTGAGCTAACCTACATTCTTAATCTAGGTGATTCTGGGGATGATCTAAGTTCGGTTTTACCCCCAGGCCCGTTTTGGATCACCGTACTCAATTGTTAAGTTCTTGTCATCAATAGATTGGTTTCGCCGAAGCTTTAGGGTATCTTAAAGTTATCAACAATAAATTTTTATTGCACCTCGTTCACCATGAGAAGGCTGGTTCGGCGTGGATATTGCTCTGTGTCACGTCACCGCAGATTTTGACACCCTCGGGGCCGCGGCCGGCTTAGCCTATCTTCATCCAGGTACACGGATTGTCTTAACGGGTGGGGCCCATCCCCGAGTTAAAGATTTTCTGGCACTGTATCGGGACGAGTTGCCCATCATTGCCGCCCGCGCAGTTGAGCCAGGCCGGATTCAAAAACTTTGGATTGTGGATACCCAGGCCCGGCAACTCCTCGGAACCGCCACACCCTGGCTAGAGCAACCCCACGTAGAAATTGTTGTTTACGATCATCACCTTGCCCAGAAGAGCGATTTACCTCCACATCAGGCCATCATCGAACCTGTGGGGGCCACCAGTACCCTGATTAGTGAAATTCTTCAGGGCGAGGGGATAGCCTTAACACCCGCAGTTGCAACGGTGCTAGCCCTGGGAATCCATGCCGATACGGGTTCTTTAACCTTTGAAGCGACTACGCCGCGAGATGCAGCCGCCTTGGCCTGGCTATTGCAACAGGGGGCCAACCAACTCACCATCCAAGAATTTGCCGCGGCTGGCCTGGAACGGGACTTACAACCCCTCCTCCATGCGGGCTTAGAACAACTCCAGCAAGAAACGATCCAAGGCTATGTGGTCAGTTGGGTTCTGCTGGAAACAAGACAGTATTTACCCGGCCTCTCCTCCTTAGTTTCCGCTTTGACCAGTACCAGCGAAAGTGATGTCTGCTTGTTAGGCCATGCCTATCGTTGGCAAGAAGCGGGCTGTCATTTGGCGATCATTGGTCGGAGTCAAATTCCCGGCCTAGACCTGGCTGAACTGTTCCAACCCCTCGGTGGTGGTGGCCATGCCCAGGCCGCAGCCGTAACCGTCAAAACCCCTGATCCCCAAACCGTTCTCAAAACCCTCTGGTTGCAAATCAAAGCTGCCATTCCCGCTGCCCCCACCGCCCAAATTTTGATGTCGGCCCCGGTTCGCACGATTCGCCCAGACAGTCCCATTGACCAGGCCCACCGAGTCTTATTACGCTATGGCCATTCCGGCTTGTCAGTTGTCACCGATAGCGGTGATTTAGTCGGGGTGATTTCCCGCCGAGACTTGGATATTGCCTTGCATCATGGGTTTGGTCACGCGCCGGTGAAAGGGTATATGAAAAAGCCCGTCCGCACCATTGCCCCCCAAACCCCCCTGAACGAGATTCAACACTTGATGGTGACCTATGACATTGGACGACTCCCTGTAGTAGATTCACAGCGGGGCCTGGTGGGGATTGTCACCCGGACTGATGTTCTCCGCCAACTCTATCAACTCCATCGCCCTAAGCAGCCTGTGGATCAACCACCCCATTACCTACCCGCCGACTGGTTAACTGGGTTCCCACCGGGCCTGGGAGAGATTTTAGTCACCGCCGCGACCCTAGCCCAAAATCACGGCTGGCAGTTATATCTAGTCGGTGGGGCTGTCCGGGATTACTTTTTGCGACTTCAGGATCCTGGTTACAGGCCCCCAGTGCGGGAATTTGACCTGGTGGTGGATGGGATGGATCAGATGCAACAAACTGGGGCCGGAGTCGTCCTAGCCCAGGCCTTGCAAGTCCATTATCCCGAAACGGAACTCCAAGTCTATGGGCAATTTCAAACGGCCGCCTTGCATTGGCCCCAGGGATGCCAACATTCGCGCTTTGCTGTTGATATTGCCACAGCCCGCAGTGAGTTTTACCCCTATCCCGCCGCGCACCCGGAAGTTACCGCCAGTTCGATCCGCCAAGATCTGTACCGCCGTGATTTTACGATTAACGCCCTCGCGATTCGCCTCACCTCCCCCCAGGCCGGGGAACTGCTGGACTTTTTTGGTGGTTGGCAGGATTTACAGACTAAGCAAATTCGTGTTTTGCATCCCAACAGTTTTATTGAAGATCCAACTCGGATTTTTCGGGCCGTCCGCTTTGCCGTCCGCTTAGGGTTTCAATTGGAGCCAGGCAGTCAAGACCTGATTCAATATGCCCTCACCAGTGGGGTGTTTGATGTTGTGCCACAGCGAGACCAAAAACGTCCCTCCCTCCAAAGCCGCCTCCGCAATGAACTGCGCTATATTTTCCAACTGCACATGGGGGCGACCGACTCCTTTCCTGGGGAAAAGGCCCTAGGACAATTAGTGCAACTGAATGCCCTCCAATGTCTCCATCCCCAAATTGTTATTCCCCCTGATTTATGGAGCCGGTTATCCTGGGCCTGGTCTTGGCTGGAGGCTTACGGATCCCCAAGTGAGCAACAGGGGGCCTGGGAAATCTTACTCACGGTATTACTGGCGGCGCTCTGCCCAACCTCACCGCTCCCAGAACTGGACAACCTCCCCCTGCTGATGGCCGAACAACTGCATCTCTCTGGCCCCGCCCAGGCCCGTTTAGCTGCCCTGCCGCATCACCTTGCCCTCTTATCGGAACTAACCCAAGCATCCCCCCGCGCCAGTCAACTCTGCCAGGCCTGGGATCCTTTGCACCTTGGAGATCTCATCCTCATTGGTAGTGAACTCCCCACAGCCCGAGGGTTAATTGCCCAATATCTGACCCAGTGGCGAAACTTTCGACCCCCGCTGACTGGCCATGATCTCCAAAACCTGGGTTATCCCCGCGGCCCCCGCTTTGCGGAAATTCTCAACGCCCTGCGAATTGCTGGTTTAGACGGAGTTGTCACTTCCAAAGAAAAAGCATTGGCCTGGGTGGAGAGGAACTTTCCCTTAACTTAACCTGGGTTTTATGGTTATAATCATAAAGCCCTTTTTAAGCCGGGATAGCTCAGTTGGTAGAGCAGTGGACTGAAAATCCACGTGTCACCAGTTCAAGTCTGGTTCCTGGCATCTTAATCTATAGTCTTAGGCAGACTGTTCTGAGAGAGTCAAAATCTTAAAAAGACTGCCCTGCAAGCATTTTCTGACTTGTCCCCCTCTCACCTTCAATGAGTCACGCTGTATAAAAATAAAAATCCCCCAGGCCTGGTGACATGAGGGAGGAGAAACTTAGTAGGAGTAATTTAGGGCTTAAATCTGGGGCACAAAGCGCTCCTTATCGGGAACGACCGTATATTCGGCCACGATTTGCCGGAACTCTTCCCCATCAATGGTTTCCTTGTCAATTAACAAATCTACTAGGCGGTCAATTACATCCCGATTTTCCCGGACAATTTTGACGGCCAGTTCATAGCTGTGTTGAATTAGCTCCCGAACTTGGGCATCAATCCGAGCGGCAATTTCTTCGGAATACTCGGAGCGAGAGACCAAATCCCGCCCGAGGAAGACTTCGCCATTTTGGGTTTCCAAAGACAGGGGGCCTAAATCGGACATGCCAAAGCGAGTTACCATTTGCCGCGCCATCCCGGTTACTTGCTGCAAGTCACCGCCGGCCCCCGTGGTCACTTCCGAATCCCCAAAGACGACATATTCCGCCGCCCGACCGCCTAAAGCACCCGCCATGCGCGAGGTTAACTGAGAGCGAGAAATTAAACCGGAGTCTTCCGAGGGCATGAACCAGGTTAAACCACGGGCCTGGCCACGGGGAACGAGGGTCACTTTTTGCACCGGGTCATGATCTTTCAGGAGAGTACCGACAATGGCATGGCCAACTTCGTGATAGGCAATCAGGCGCTTGCTTTTCCCATCCACTAACGGCGTGCCTTCCATCCCGGCTACGACCCGATCCACAGCATCATCAATTTCTAGCATCGTGATCGCCGATTTCCGCCGCCGGGCCGTCAAGATTGCCGCTTCATTCAGGAGGTTAGCCAAATCAGCCCCAGTGAATCCGGGTGTCCGGCGGGCAATGGCCTCTAGGGAAACTTGTTCAGCCAGTTTTTTGTTCCGGGCATGGACATTGAGAATCGAGAGCCGGCCTTTGATATCGGGGGCATCTACGGTGACTTGGCGATCAAACCGGCCGGGACGTAAAAGCGCGGAATCCAAAACATCGGGGCGGTTTGTGGCGGCGATGATGATAATCCCAGTGTTCCCTTCAAAGCCATCCATTTCGGTCAGGAGTTGGTTCAGGGTTTGTTCCCGTTCATCGTTACCCCCGCCAATACCCGCACCCCGTTGCCGACCGACCGCATCAATTTCATCAATGAAGATCAAACAGGGGGCATTTTCCTTGGCTTTTTTGAACAGGTCACGGACACGGGAAGCCCCGACCCCAACAAACATCTCGACAAATTCTGAACCCGAAATCGAGAAAAATGGCACGCCCGCTTCCCCGGCAATGGCTTTAGCGAGCATGGTTTTTCCGGTTCCTGGCGGCCCAACGAGTAAGACCCCTTTGGGAATTTTGGCTCCCACGGCGGTGAATTTTTCCGGCTTTTTCAGGAAGGTAACAACTTCTTCGAGTTCTTCTTTAGCTTCATCGACACCCGCGACATCATCAAACATCACGCCAGTTTTAGCTTCCATTTGAAAGCGAGCCCGAGATTTACCAAAACTCATGGCCTGGCCTGGGCCACCGGGCATATTATTAGACCGCCGGAATAAGAAGAAAAGGCCTGTAATCAACAAGACTGGAAAAATGAGATTACCCAACAGCCCCCAAACCGCACCGTCATTCCGGGCTGGGTGAACATCTAAGTCAATGTGCTGGTCGCGTAACTTAGTAATGAACTGGGGACTGGCACCGGGCATATCAACTCTGACGCGTAACGGCCGCCCACCCGTGATTTCTGGATCAGACACTTCCACAATCGCTGTGCGTCCGCCATCGAATAAGTCCACTTTACTGATCCGCTGATTATCCAAATAATCCAGGAAGCGGCCATAGCTCATGCGGGTACTGGCGGTGTTTACCGGGGGTTGCTGCTGGCTGGGAATGACATTAAAGGCCCCCTGCCAAATAAAGAATCCAATAATAAGGGCCGGTAAAAGCCATAACAGTGCTGTTTTCCACGGAAATTTCATAGGGCAATGCCACCGAGATGATACGGTTCTTAATCAAATTTAACTTAATTCTCAGAATTGTCACAACTTAGGAGTGGGAGAAATATTTTTAGATTGGGATTAATCCAGGCCTGGGAAAGTTGCTTAGAATGAGAAGGTGAATGTAAACAGATGTAACGTGATTCTCATGAATGCCCCCTTGGTTGAAATCTCTGAAAAACTCGACAGCCAAAATTCCCGTGATCGGATGCTTGCCCTGGCGGCGTTGCGGGATGTTCCGGCGGTGGATGCGGTGCCACTGATTAAAAAAGTCTTGCAGGATGAGGTGTTACAGATTCGCTCAATGGCGGTGTTTGCCTTGGGGATTAAACAAACTCCAGAGTGTTATGGCATTCTGGTTAATTTACTGGAAAATGAGTCCGATTATGGGATTCGGGCCGATGCAGCCGGGGCATTGGGGTATTTAGAAGATGGACGGGCCTTTGAACCCCTGGCCCGCGCCTTTTATGAGGATACGGATTGGCTAGTGCGGTTCAGTGCAGCAGTATCCTTGGGGAATTTACGGGATCCTCGCGGCTATGAAGTTTTGCTTGAAGCTCTCAAATCCGATGACATTCTCCTGCTACAAGGGGCGATTGCTGCTTTAGGGGAAATTGGGAATCCTGCGGCTGTGCCTCATATCTTGAAGTTTGTCCAGGCCGAGGATTGGCTCTTACGGCAACGGGTGGCAGAAAGTTTAGGGTTTCTGGGGGATATGAAAGCCGAGTCTGCGCTGAAATACTTAGCTAAGGATGATCACCCTCAAGTCAAAGCTGCGGCTGAAATTTCCCTCGAGAGATTAAGCCAGGCCAAGACACCCTCTTCACCTGTAGATTCCGGTCACTGAGCTTAGGCCTGCGGTCTATTTTTATAAAGGAACTAGAAATAACGCTCAGGGTTTCTACGCTTCGACAACAGCCTGAGTTACTGGATCGCTCTGGATCGGGATCGCAGCCCAGGCCCCTTGGGAACCAAATTTGCACTGACCCAATTCTCCCTCTGGACTCCGGGCCGCTTGTAAAATTTCCCCGATAATTTCTGCCGAATCCACCAGTCTGGGCCCAGGGCGATTGAAATATTGATTGCCATCCACGGCATAGAGTTTAGGATGTTCTCTTGCTAGAAAATTTACCCAGGCCGGTTGACTCAATAACTCCTGCACCGCTACTTGGGTTTGGCATAAATTAAATCCACAGGGCATAAAAATAATTACATCGGGTTGGCCCTTGGTCAATTCCGCAAAATCAAGCCAAGGGGAATGTTCACCCACCTGGCCAAAAAGGTTTTCTCCCCCGGCTAATGCCACTAATTCTGGAACCCAGTTGCCAGCGGCCATTAACGGTGCTGTCCATTCAATGCAGGCCACCTTGAGGGGATTTGTATCCGTTTGAGTTTGGAATAAATCAGGCGTTCGAGATTCTAGATTGACAATGGTTAGGCGAGTTTCGATGTCATCAAGAACGGGCTTGGGATCAAGATGCAAGGCCTGGGCTACGGTTTGAATATCCTGATAGACATCGGCCAATGTTCGGGGTTGGAGAGAAATAATTTCTGGGGCTGTTTCGGTTAATTGATTCACCGCGGCCTGGACTTCACTGAGGCTAACGGCACAGACCTCACACTGGGCCTGGGTAATAATATGGGTCGGGTTTAACTGTTGCAGTTGCTCTAAATCAACTCGATAAATACTGAGAGCTTTTTCCAAGAGTGCTGTCACCCGTTCATGAATGGCCTGGCTATTCCCTTGAGGATTAAAGTTGGGAGCCGTACAAATGGGCAACTGTTTAACGGTTTCTGGATAGTCGCACTCATGGGAACGCCCTACCAAAAAGAGTTCACCGCCCAACGCCGCCACAATTTCAGTTGCACTGGGAATGAGGGAAATAACCCGCAGGTTTTTACTTAGCAAAATTAAACCCCATACCATTTTCAAGTTGATGATACTTATCCCAAAACTCTGGAGACGCACGATGTCTTAAAGATCAGGACAGCGTTCTTGTTCTAAATGTGGCAATGCTATTTAAGTAGGAGTATCAAGGCGGCTGGCAGCTACATCGTCCTCAAATTATCGATCTCATACTTCCACGTCAGATTCTAGAAAGCAATTACAAAAAGCCGAAAGCGCTTGGGTTGGGAGTTGTTTAACATCTACTTCAATTTCCTCCAGAGTAGTTATGTTGTAAGGTATTGGTCAGAATAAAACAACTATAGCAAGAATAAATATGACATCATCAGCAATGGTGCACATCCCGCCTTAACCTGTCTAAGGAATATTAATAATGATCATAAATACTCAATTCCTGGGAAATATCCTATTGATTGTGATGTTGGCTGTAACTCTAGAGGCTACGCTTGGGTCTTCAGCCGCCCAGGCCTGTACACGCATTTTGTGGAATAACAATAAATTCGCTGTGGTGGTGGGGCGGACGATGGACTGGCCAGAATCTACGGAACCCATCCTGACGGTCTTTCCCCGCGGTATTAAACGCAATGGCGGCCTCCTGGGACAAACCCGAGTTGTGACGGAAAACCCAGCCCAATGGACAGCTAAATATGGCAGCCTTGTCACCACCGTCTATGGGATGGGCACGGCCGATGGTTTGAATGAACAGGGCCTGGGGATGCATATGCTCTATCTCACTGCCACTGACTTTGGGCCTCGAGATGTGAGGAAACCTGGGGTGCAAGCGGGCCTGTGGGGACAGTACTTATTAGATAATGCCGCCACGGTTAAGGAAGCTATAGCCCTGATGGCGCAGATTCAGCCGGTCATGGTTGCCATTGATCAGATGAAGGCAACGGTTCACTTGGCCATTGAGGATGCCAGCGGGGATTCAGCAATTTTGGAATATATCAACGGCAACCTAGTGATCCACCACGGCCCAGAATATCGGGTCATGACCAATGATCCCCCCTATGACCAGCAGTTAGCATTTCTGAAAACCTGGGACTTTACCAATGCAACTCGGCAAACACCCCTCCCTGGCAATGTGGATCCCCAAGATCGCTTTGTCCGGGCCACCTATTACCAAATGATGCTGCCAGAGCCGAAAACCCAACAGGAAGCCATTGCTGGGATCTTAGCCATTGCCCGAAATGTTTCCGTTCCCTTTGGGGCCCCGAATAATATCCCTGGCTCTCTTTACAACACGGAATATCGCACCGCCATTGACCTGACTAATCGGCGTTACTTTTTTGAGTTGAGTCATAGCCCAAATGTGATTTGGGTTGATCTCGATAAGCTCGATTTAAGAGATGAGGCCCCGGTCTTAATTCTTGACCCGGATAATCTGGAGCTATCGGGAAATGTGACGACAAAGTTTCAACAGGCGGATAAAATTCCCTTCTGAAGCCATTTAATTCTTGGAAAATTTTTAATTGGGGGACTGGGAGAAGCCAGTGGAGCGTTGAAATAAAATCCCCAGGCCAATGCCGGTGAAATATAAAAATACTAAGGCTCCCCCAAACAGCCCTTGGGTAATCGGATCAATGGAAGGGGTCAAAACTGCGCCCAGAATCACGGCTGCCACAATCACAAATCGCCAACCCGATAACATTTGCGGCACGGAAACAATCCCCAAGGCAATGAGGAGTAGCTGTAAAACCGGAATTTGAAAGGCTAACCCCGTAGCAAATAAGAGCAACAAGACAAAATCAAAGTATTTATCAATAGACCAAATTTGCTCCACCACATCTGCCCCGTAACTAATGAAAAAGCGCAAGGCAGCCGGAATCAGTAAGCCATAGGCAAAGGCCAGGCCAGTGACAAAGAGGGCCGCTGAACCAAACACCGCCGGGCCCAATAACCGCTGTTCACGGCGAGTTAAACCGGGTAAAACAAAGCGAATCACCTGATAGATAATCACCGGACTGGCGACTAGAATCCCGCAATAGGCCGCCACCTTACAGGAGACAAAAAAGTATTCTCCAGGCCCCAACTGTAAGAACTTGGCTCCTTGGGCGGGCACTTGCAGGAGTTGAACAATTGGCCGGACTTGGGTAAAGCAGCCAATGATACCAGCCGCAACGGCAATAAACCCATAGAAAATCCGCTGGCGGAGTTCTTCCAGATGGTCAAATAAACCCATTTCCACTTCAAAGGGCCGCTCATCATTGGGATCAGTGGGTTCATCCTCTAAATCTGAATCAGAGGTGAGGGTTAGATTTTGCTCAACAACTGGCGTTTCGGTATCGAGGGTAGAACTCATTGGCCCCTGGGGAATCAGAACTAAAAAATTGCTTAGAAGACACTCACGGGAATCGCCGGATTAACCCAAACCTGACATTGCAAGGGAACGGGCTGCGCGCCACTGACAAAATCCGGTACGGGTTGGCCTTGGAAGTCTCGCATTCCTGGAATTAGGGGGGTTGGCCAGGCCTGGAAATTACAGGTGTAGGCCCCTAGGATGGTGCGTAAGTTGTCCATAACTAATAGGTTATAGCCAAAATCACTGGCTGCGGTACCGATCCGCTTAGATAGGGCATAGCGATTTAAGTAGTCTAACTGCCCCCAGGCCTGGCCAGAGACATAGACTTCAACCCGTCCACCGATCCGATTTGCGGCTGGATAGGCGGCCCAATTACGCACTAGGTTTTGCCCAAACTGCCGGACTGCCCACCACAAACTAGGTACAGTCAAGCCAAATTCAGAAGGTGCATGACTCTCAATCACCCGTCCTTGAGTTTCTGTCCCGAGGACAAAAATGACATTTTCCGGCAAGATAGTCACGGGTGCAGCCAAGCTCCGATGATTTCCAGTAATGACTCCACCGCCTAAACCAAGAGCCAAGACCATCACCGGCCAAGGGGACAGAAATGACCGATTCTCCCTCATGTCTGGCCTCCGGGGCGCAATTGCTGAATAATTTCCCAGGCCTGGGGGGTAACGGGCTGCACCGAGAGCCGACTGCCTTTTTGCAATAACATCATGGACTCCAGGCCTGGCACAGTTCTTAACTCTGGTAATCCAATCGGGGGGATAATGTCGCGCTCGTATTGAATGTCCACCATCAGCCAAATCGGTTTTTCAGGGGTACTTTTGGGGTCGTAGTAGCGACTGCTGGGGTCAAAGGCAAAATGATCGGCATAGGCTTCTCGGACAACTTTGGCAATCCCCATAATTGCGGGCGGGTTGGCATTACTGTGATAGAAAAAGACCTGATCCCCTTGTTTCATCGCATCACGCATTAAATTCCGGGCCTGGTAATTTCGCACCCCTTCCCAACAGGTAATCTGGCCTGGAGCGGCTTTTAGGTCTGCCCAAGAAAACGTATTTGGCTCAGATTTCATTAACCAGTACTGCATAAATTCCAGGGAAAATGAATAGACCAAGGAGCATTAAGCAAAGCTAGGACTATTGTAAAGGGCAGCATGATAAACTGTGTTCAAAGAATTTACTGATCTGATCCATGCCTGTATCTAAGGTGTCTTCGCCTCAACGCTCAGGGCTGTTCCGGCAATACTTCCAGCGGGGAACGCCTTATTTTTTCTTGGTACCAGCCTTACTCCTGATGAGTTTGACGGTGTTTTGGCCAGCGATTCAGGCGTTTTACTTAAGCTTTACCCGCTTTGAATACGATCTCACCCAGGCCCCGGAATGGGTTGGTTTAGCAAATTTTCAACAATTGGCCCAGGATCGGGTCTTTTGGCAAACTTTGGGCAATTCCCTGGTGTATTTGGTGGGGGTTGTGCCGATTCTAGTCTTCATGCCCCTAGTCTTAGCGATTCTAGTCAATCAAAAACTGCCGGGAATGCACTGGTTTCGGACAGCCTATTATACGCCTGTCATTATTTCGATGGTGGTGGCGGGAATTGCCTGGCGCTGGCTCTATGCCCAAGAGGGCCTGTTCAATCAACTCCTACAGGAATTAGGGTGGGTACAAACGGCGATCCCCTGGTTAACTAGTCCGCAACTGGCCCTATTTAGCGTCATGGCAGTAACAATTTGGAAAGGCCTGGGCTATTATATGGTGATTTATTTGGCCGGCTTACAGGGTATTTCCGAGGATCTTTATGAAGCGGCGGCCCTGGACGGCTCCGATGGTTGGCGAAAACATTGGGATATTACCTTGCCCTTAATGCGGCCCTATTTGCTGCTGGTGGGGGTAATTTCAGCCATTTCGGCTACCAAGGTCTTTGAAGAAGTCTATGTGATGACCCAAGGCGGCCCCTTAAATAGCTCGAAAACGATTGTTTATTACCTCTATGAAAAGGCGTTCATGGATTTAGAAGTTAGTTATGCCTGTACAATTGGATTAGTCCTATTTTTAGTAATTTTCATTCTGTCTTTAATTAATTTGAAATTAAGTCAGGGGAGAGCATTAATTTCTTGATTGTTTTCAGATTCTTTCATTATGCCAATTGATAAGCTTCTGACAAAATCTCATAAATAACGGAATGTGTTGATTTATGATCGGGAATTGCTAAACCGATTGGATTAGCTCCTGCATTATATTTTTAAGTCCAAGTTGGAGTATCTAAGCTAATAGATTCGACTCTATTCTTAACATGGTTAAAAAATCTGAGAGAGAATCTTCACTACCGTTATCGCCCCCAGGAATATAAACATAAACGCCAATTGTTCTTGGCCAGATGGGAAGCCAGCATCTACGGCTTTTTTTCAAGGAAATATAACTTTGAGCCGAATAGTCCACACGAGATCGGCCAACATTTTCAATATACAAAAATTACAAGCCTTGAACCCTATCTCGAACTGAATCGAACGCAATTTAAGTAGAACTGTCTGTAAAACTGATAGTTTTCTATCATTTTCGATAAGATCATACAAGGTCATTCAGTCTGCTGTGTACGCTTACCCTCGCTTTTTCCTTTACCAGGAACCCTTTCGTCAGCCCCTAAAAACCCATCATGGGACTTGGCGGATTCGGGAAGGGATTTATGTCCGCTTAGAGTCGGAATCCGGGGAAGTGGGGTTTGGCGAAATTGCCCCCTTGCCAGCTTTTGGATCCGAATCCATCGGGACTGCCTGGACATTTTGTGCCACACTCCCCAACACCATCATCGCAGAAACAATTGCCGCGATTCCTGACACCTTACCCGCCTGTCAATTTGGACTATCCCAGGCCTGGACTCAACTGACGGAATTTCCTCACCTACAGCCCGAAACCTTTCTCTACTGTGGTCTATTGCCAGCCGGCCGGGATCTACTGACTGTCCCCCAGTTAGCCAAACCCTCCTATGGGGCCTGGAAGTGGAAAATTGCCGTGCTGCCCCATGCCAGAGAGTTAGAGATTTTCCAGGCCTGGTTGGGAAGCCTGAACCCTGAAACTCCCGTCAAAATTCGCTTAGATGCCAATGGCGGTCTCAATTTAAGGACGGCTCGGGCCTGGCTTACCCTTTGTGATCGGCTCAATAGTCAATTTCAACAAGAGCAACGCTACATCGCCATTGAATTTCTCGAGCAACCCCTCCCGCCCCAGGATTGGGTTAATCTCCAAGCCTTGTCCAACGACTTTCAAACCCCCATTGCCTTAGATGAAACCGTTGATAGTCTAACCGCCCTGGAAAATGTCATGGGTTTGGGCTGGCGGGGGCCGGTGGTGATTAAGCCCGTGTTAATGGGGGCCTGGTCGCGCTTAAACACGGTTTTGCCGCAATATCGGTCGCAAATTGTCCTGTCTTCAGCCTTAGAAGGGGCCATTGGTCGCTGGGGAATTTTGGCCTTGGCCCAGGAGTTAAACCTGACCCGCTATGCCTTGGGCCTGGGGGTAGATCCCTGGCGGCCAGTCCCGGTTTTGAACACGAAGGCTGAATTGGCAGATTTTTGGAAATTGGCCATTCAGGTGTTTCGCCACACGTCCTAATTCCTGATACTCAGAACTCCCAGAAGCGATCAGGCCGGTGTCGGTTTGCGGGTTCGTTTGGGCTTGGGGGTGGTTTGGTTAGTCCCCAGGGATTGACGAAGCTCTTGGGCCTGCTTCAGGAGTGCCGTTGCAAAATCTAAGGCGGGTTGTTCGTTGACACCTCCAGCAATTTGGGCCAGTTCGGCAGCCCGTTGGTCGGGGTTGAGGATCAAGAGTTGGACAATGGTTTGCTGTTCCGGTTCCAGAACCTTTTTTTGCACCCGTAGGTGGGTATCGGCCAGGGCGGCAACAATTGGTTGATGGGTGACACAGAGAACCTGTTGATGTTGGGACAAGTGATAGAGTTTTTCACCAATGGCCTGGGCCACGCGTCCAGAAACCCCCACATCAATTTCATCAAAGATTAAGGTATTGACCGTTTCTACTGTCGCAAAACAGGCCCGCAAGGCTAATAAAAACCGACTCATTTCCCCACCCGATGCGGTTTCACTCAGGGGTTGCAAAGGTTGACCAGGGTTGGGACTAAACATAAATGTGACCTGATCTGCACCGTGGCTGGTGGGGGGAATGGCTCGAAATTGGACTTCAAACCGCACCCGTTCCATCGCGAGGGGCTGGAGTTGGCTAATGAGTTGTTGGCTGAGATGGTTGGCGGCCTGCTGCCGGAGGTGGTGGAGTTCCTGACAGGCCTGGTCTAGTTGGGTTTCGGCGGCTTGGAGTTGGGCCGTTAGTTGATCTTGGCTCATGCTGGTGGCCTGGAGAAGTTGCCATTCCTGCTCAATTTTGGCCTGGTAGTGGATGGCATCCTGGAGGGTCGGCCCATATTTACGGGTAATTTGCTTGAGATGGCCCATGCGATCCGTGATCTCGGTTAAACGTTGCGGTTCCCCTTCCAGGGCATCGGTATAGTTGCGGAGTTGGCGGCTGGCGGTTTCGATTTGCAGCAGGGCAGATTCCACGAGTTCTTGGATCGGGGCCACCCCAGGATCAAAGGCCTGCATCTCCTGAAGTAAACTGGCGGCTTCCCCCATCAAGTCCACACTGGCCTGGCCCCGCTCCTGCTCACAAAGGCATTGATAGGCCCGAAAACCTTGGGACTGGAGTTGCTCGATATGGTTGAGGCGGCGAAATTCTTCTTCTAAATGTTGTAGTTCATCGGCATCTTCCAGGTTAGCTAGGCGCAGTTCTTGGAGTTGAAACTTATACAGATCAAGCTGTTGGAGGCGTTGCTGCTCTCCCTGTAAATAGGACTCCTGGGCCTGGCAGAGATGTTGATAGGCAGCATAGGCGGTGGCGACTTGTTTGCGGGCAACGAGGAGTTCACGGCCTCCAAAGCTATCTAACCAATCTCGTTGCTGCCCGGCCTGGAGAAGTTGGTTCGCTTGTCCTTGGGCCGTAATTGCCACGAGTAGATCTCGGAGGCTCTGGAGTTGTTGACGATTAACTAAGACCCCATTGACCCGTGAACGACTGCGGAATGCTCCCCCGACTAAAGACAATTCGCGACTGCAAATGATTGTTTCATCCAGAGGATCAATCTCTGCTGCCGTGAGCCAAGTTTGCAGGGCCGGTGTGAGGGAAAAAGTGGCTTCAATTAAGGTACGCGGCGGAATCTGGTTGGGCTGAGTTTCTGGAACTGTCCGAATTACTCGGCTCGACATTTTCCCCCCCAGTACCCCATCAATGGCATCCAGGATAATGGACTTGCCGGCTCCGGTTTCCCCAGTCAGGACATTCAGACCAGGCCCAAAAGTCACATCCAACTGGTCAATCAGAGCAAAGTTTTCAATCCGTAAGCCAATTAACATCGCAACGTGACAAAGGACTCAGGCCTGCTCTGTCAGGATAACTTAGCTGTTCTCTAAAGTAATCCCCTGGGCTTGTAGCTGTGCTCTGAGATGGGCTAGTTCTTGCTCGGCCTGGTGGGCGCGCTGTTCGGCTTCGGGAATAGTAGAAAAACTGATTACTCAGGACAATCCCAGTTTCTCCCAGGTAGAGCCGCAACGTTGTGACAATATCAACAATGGCATCAAAATGAACAGAGGTTTCCGCCAAGGGTTTCCCGTCCTCACTGGGGTAAAAAATATCCGGTTCAGCAGTGGCGGTAATTGCAGAAAGAGTCGTTGTCATAGATCAGACCGTCAAAAATGAGTTCACAGGCCTGGGGGCATAGCTAGTTGCATTCTAAAGTTTTTGCTGGTCTCTCAGGCAGAGCGTTGGGTCATAAAATCCCCATTAGTTCAGGATCGTTTCTAATGCTTTTAGTAGTACCCCAGGCCCCTGACTGCCGCCGCTATAGCCCTGTTGGACATGGGTTCGGATAATCTGCCGCAGCCGCGATAAGCCCCAAGCCCAGGCCATGATTTGAGTCCCAATTCCAGCAATCCACACCGTTAGATTTCCCTCCGCTTCTCCCAACAGCGCAGCCCAGCTATCTTGTCCCAATAAACCAATACCCAATGTGGAAATTAAAATAATTTGCCAGGCCTGGCCACTGGCCGGTGGGGTTAAGGGGAGACCATAAAACCGACAAAACCAGCGCAGCAGACCAAAACTGCTCCCTAGGCCCAAGACCATATCCCCCAGGCCCCACGGGCAGACCACAAGTCCCAACCCCGCCAGCGGCATAAACCAGAGGGATGTCAGAGGGGGCTGAGGTTGCTCTAGGAGGGCAGTGCCTAAATGCTGTTCAATGCTGAGGGTTTGCCTAAGAACCTGTTGGGCCCGAGATTTGGGGGCGGTTGCGGTCAGCCAAGTGGTTAAGGCCGTGGATAAGGGTTGGATATTGGGGGGCAAGAGTTCCCGCCCAGTTTCTGCTACCGGGGCCGCACTGACTAATAAAATTTGCTCTAGGGTGATCAGTTGCCCCAGGCCGGCCTGTTGGAGTTGTAAATCAATATCCACTTTTGACCAGGCCAAGTACAAATCCTGTTTATTGGCAACGAACAAGAGTGAAACTTGCAACTCCTGGAGTTTCTTGAGGGCGTTAATTTCGACTGGATTCAACGGCCCGGCGGTGACAAATAACACTAAATCGGCCTGTTGGGCCACCTCCCAGGCCATAGCTGCCCGTTGTTCCCCTGCTAATTCATCCAGGCCAGGGGTATCGGTTAAATCTATGGCCAAGGTTTGTCCCCCTAATTCCAGTTGCCAGCGAACCGAGTGGGGCCAGAGGGTGATGCCGTGGGTGGGGCCAGTGGGAAATTGGGGTTGACCCAGCAGAGCATTGATCAGGGCCGATTTACCGCGACTGACCTGGCCCAACACCGCAATTTGCCAAACGGGATAGGTGAGCTTTTCTTGCAGGGGGACTAATTCACCCCAAATCTGTTCCTGATCTGGATGATGGTGGCGATGCCAGGCGATTAAATGCTGTAAACAAGCCTGAACCTTGGCTAAACCATCCAATGGTGCTGTCACAGTTCCCTTTCCCTAGACCTGAGGCTGGAAATTACGGAAAAAGGCGGATCGGGGAAGCTGAGCCATGGTTTTTTGCAGGCTGGCCTGGAGTTGTGAGCCTAAATTTACCTTAGATTCTGGCTGGGCAGCGACGGTTTGCCAATAGTCAATTAAGCTCAGTCCTCCCACGCGCAAGAGATAGGCCACACTGGCTCCCTGCAAGCAGCTTCCGGCCAAGTAGGTGAGGCTATTTCCTTTTAACCAGTGGCTGAGGGTTTGGGTTGTCACTTCCACCGCGCCAAATTGCACCATCACGCGTAGGAGGGTTTCGGCTAGGGGGCGGGCCTGGGTTAGGTTGAAATTGCGTTGATAGAGCTTGCCCATCTCCAAGGTTAACTGCACCAATAGCCCCCCCGTCACGACTAAATCTAAAATTGGCACAGGGTTGACAGCGGCTGCACCGGCTCCGAGCCATTGATAGCGGTTAATAATCGGCAGAGCTAACTCTTTCCGGGCCTGGTTTATTTGGTTTTGGGTTTGTTGACAAAGGCGAATCGAGGCTTGTAAGGTATGCTGCCAAATTAGAGTCTGTTTTTCGGTTGCTAGAATTTCACTCAGACGAGATTGTAAAGGCTCCAGGCCTGGATCATGAGCTTTAATTTTGAGCCAATCTCGAGGGGCAACAAACTCAGCTAATTTAGGAGTTAAGGCCTGTTCCAGAATTCCCAATTCCCCTAAGTGGGGCCGCGCTGGTTCCTGCCAAATCACTAAGAATCGTTGCTGCTGGTCTTTAAGGGTTTGTAAGGCCTGATGCTCACTACCCGTTAAGTCCCCAGAAATCACAAATAAGATTAAGTCGCTGTTGGGCATTACCCTTAAATCTTCGGATACCTGAATTTGCCAGTTTCCATTCCCCAGACGCGCTAATTCTGCCCCTAAACTAGCCAAATGGTTGCCGACATTACCCCATAAGAAAAGACTCAGATGTTGCCGTTGGAGATTTTGGCGGATACTGAACAGTTGGGTTTCTAGGTTATGAGTGGTGTTGTATTGGTTGAGGGTGGTGATCAGGGCCTGGGTGGCCTGGAGTTGGGTCTCAATCTGGCCTGGGGTAATGGCCTGAGCTTGAATGGCGGGTAGGGGACTGGCAGAACTGATCAAAAACCCGCGCCCCCACCAGGCCCCGGCAGCGACCAACAGACTCAAGCTCAGCCCCCAGGCCGGATGTGACCATAACCAGGTGAGACTCCAAAAAACAGTAATTAAACCCGCAGCAAACCAAAGAGGCATGGGACAAAACAAGGGACGCGCAAGACATCACCTAAAAGCCTACCAACTCCCTGACCCCTAAAACTGGGATCTGCAAATGTCCGGAACCGAGCCTCAAAAATCAATCCCCAGGCCAAGGAAATGTCTTACCTATTCATCCCAACGAGAAAGAGGTTTTTTAACAGCCCCCGCTTTAATTCTAAAGGGGTAACACCCTATCCAGCGGGCTTAATTCTTCATGGCATTTTTGACCTTTTGGATACCTTCTTTATTCCCTTGGGCCTTATAAAGGGATTCAGAAACCTTTAAGGCCTCCCGCGACTCCCGTTTACGCCCACTAGCCTTCAAAGCCACGCCCAAGTTGTAGAAGGCCTCTGGGTTATTGGGGGTTAAGCGGGTAACAGTTTGATAGGGAAGAACAGCTTCATGGGGTTGTTTGAGCATCATCCAGGTTTCTCCCAGGCCAATATAAGCCAGGGTGGAATTGGGTAACAATTGGGTCGCCCGTTGAAACGCCCGAATTGCCCCTTGATAGTCATTCTGAAGCAGGAAAACTTTGCCCACTGTTAATTGGATATTTCCATCCCCTTGCCCAAGAGAGGCCGCTTGTTCGAGGGCTGCGAGTCCTTGCGTTTTATCCCCGCTTTGGAGGAGTACTTGCCCTAAATTGAGTTGGACATTGGGGTTATCCGGGACAAATTGGCTGGCCTGGCGGAGGGCGGTGAGGGCCTGGTTCATATCCCCTTGGTTGAGATACAAAATTCCCAAGGACTGAAAGGCTTCCCAATTGCGCGGCTCCATGACAATAATTTGCCGATAGGTCTGAATTGCAGTTTGGGTATCCCCCAGTCGAGCCAGAATCACCGCTAACCCTTGATAGGCCTGGACATAACGGGGATTGAGGCGAATGGCTTGGCGGTAGGCAGCGGCAGCTCCATGATTTTCCCCCGTCATCCCCAAGTTAAAACCAAGGGCATAGAAAAAGTCAGGATTTTGTTGGTCTAGGGCAATCGCCTGTTGATAGGCTTGGGCGGCTGGGCCGTATTGCTTTTGTTGTGCATAAATAAACCCAATGGCCGAATAAATCCGGGGATTGCGGGCATCTAGCTGGGCGGCTTGTTGATAGAGTTGCAGGGCTTGGTCAAAGTTACCCGCGCTGACTAGTTCTCGCCCTTGCCGGAGTAGATCAGAAAGTTGCTGACTCTGACCTTGGGCAACCGTTAAATTGGAGCTGAGGGCCAGACAAAGTCCAGCTAAGAGGGCTGAAATCGTGATTCGCAAAGACATCGCAAGTACCAAATCTCATAATCAAATGCAGCATCAACAGGGCACAAGGTCTAATTTTGGTCAATTCTAGCTAACTTGGCAAACCTCTCCCGGCAAACTCCTGATTTCTACTCCCCCAATAGCTTCTGGAAAAGACATCAACTGTCTTGTGTATTCGGGACGTATTCCCCTCCCCTATTCTGGAAATCAGTCATGTCTGAAGTCACGACTCAAACGGAATTAAGCCAGGTCTTAACCATTCTCCAGGCCATGTAAACCACCCTCAACACAGTTCAAACCGATCTCCAAGCCCTCACCCTTAAAGTCAAAGTTAACCAGGCCAAAACCGATCAACGGTTCAAAAGTATGGCAGAAAAGATTGATCTTAGATTTCACGCCATGGAGGAAAGAATTGATCTCAGGTTTCAGGCTCTAGAGAAAAAATCTATCGGCATTCAAAAGGAAGTTTCTGACCTGCTCATTCAACAACGGAGCACCGACACTCGTATTCTCACCGTTCTGTTTACCGCTTTTATTACCGCCGTGGGCCTGTTAACGAAAGTCATTTTTTTGATGTCCAAGGCTAGGGCTTATCATCCTCGGATTACACGGACTGTTCTAGCGCCAGCAAAATCTCAGAGACATTGCCCATGAAGCACTTCCTAACTTGTTTTGATCAGCACACTAAATCGGTAGCACCATACTAGGATGTGTTGACATTTACTAGGCCAACCCTAATTGTTTTCGGAAATAGAGCGTTTTTTTGCTAGGGTTACAGCCTCCCATGATTTTTGCCTCAAGTGGGATTGGGATAGTTTGAACGAAGCCATTATCGGCAAGGGGATATAATCTGGAAGGTCAAGCAAGACGGCCCGACAAATAGGTTATGGAATTAAAGCGGCGGGATTTTCTACAGGCGACTGGGGTCTGGTTGGCAGGAGTAAGCAGCAGTGAATTCATTCTTCAATTGGCAAATTCTCCAGGCCTGGCCACAACAACCCCACCCCGCAGACGAGCTTTACTGATTGGCATTAACCACCATGGGCCTGGGGAGGTTTTACCGCCATTGCAGGGATGTCTCACTGATGTAGAGCTACAAAAGCAGTTATTGCGCTATCGCTTGGCCTGGGGGGCTGGGGATATTCAGGTTTTAACCAATCAAGAGGCAACAGGGGCGGCCATTGAGACGGGGATTCAGGATTTTTTACTATCAGGGGCATCCACTGGGGATCTACTATTCCTTCATTTCAGTGGCTATGGCCGGCAGGTGTCTGATCGGGGGGCGACCTTAATCCCCTACGATGCCCAGGCCGATGGGAGTAGTGATATTTCCTTGAGGTGGTTGAGTCAACTACCCCTACCCCCTGGGGTAACATTTTGGTGTTGTTTTGATGCGGGGTTTCAAACCCATCCAGGCCTTGTGGAACGATCCCGTCCGTCCATCGGCACTGCTCCCCCTCCCCCAGCCCCCTCCCCAAGCATGATTTGGCTGCAACCGACCATCGCCAGAGAAATTCAACTCCAAGGGACCCAGGCCGGGGCCTTTACCCAGAGCATCACGAAACAGCTTTGGAGTCATGCCTCAACCAGCTCCCTTAGTGGATATTGGGCGGCCCAGGACTTAGAACGGCAAACCGGCGAACTAATCCATCTCCACTGGCAGGCCGAGGCGGGGGCGCGCATTCCCGGAACCCTTAACCTGACTGGGGGGCTAACCTTGTCAGTGCCAGGGGCCGATGCGGCGATCATCACCTCTGCTCAGGACAGTCAGACGGCCCAAATTTGGCTAGGCGGAATGGCCAGTCCCCTACTGACCCAGGCCGGTTGGCAAAGCTATTTTCAGCCCGTCATGCCAGAATTCTCCCCAACCACCGCAGCTTTTTGGGTGCAAAATCCAGTCGGACTAACGGCCACAGCCCCAATTGCCGACTTAAGCGGCCTCAGGAGAGGGACATTATTGCAAGAGCGGTTGCGGCTATTGCCCCATCATTTAACCTTGACCATCGGCCTGGCCGAAACCCTGGATAAGGTAACGCGCATTGATGCAGTCAGTGGCTTAGATGGGTTGACGGATTGGGTCAGTGCTACAACGGAGGGGACAGGGGATTATCGTGTCATTGCCCAGTCGGAAGCTGAACATTGTCTTTATGGATTGGCTTGGCCCGGTGGGACTGTTTTACCCCAAACCCTGGGCAATCCGGGAGAAGCGATTAAAGGGGCGATCCGGCGGCTGGGGACTATGTTTCCAGTGTTGCTAGCTAATAAATGGTTGGGCCTCACCTTAAATGGCGAAACCTCCGGCCTGGGTGTGACCGTGGCCTGGCAAAAATTACTACCTCAACCAGAATTATTGCTCCGGGTCCAAACAGAACGGGCATTGGGGGCCGCCCCAGAAACAGCCATCGGGAATTTTTCAGCCCAGGCCTGGGAGCGAGGGGTTACCTTCCAAGTGGGGGAGCAATTTTGTTATCGGCTCACAAATTATAGTCCGGCCCCCGTTTATGCCCTTTGGTTGGCCTGGGATAGTGCTGCGGGCCTGTTGGTTTTACCAACATTGATGGATTCTCCCCAACTCACCTGGCAGCTAACCCTCGCCCCCCAATTAACAACTACTTTACCCGTGCGAGAACTGCACTATACCAGCCCTTGTGTCAATAGCTATCTCCTCCTGAGCCGTACCCCGTTCACCCAGGCCCTCGATTATTTAGCTCATCTACCCACCAGTGGAGACCCCCCTCGTCTCGTTCCCCCCAAGGAAGCTTTGGTTCTAGTCCAGGCCATTCTTCAGGATCTCCATCAAAATAATCCAGAGTCACCCCTCAAGCCAGCTACTACCAGTGCATACACCCTTGATCTCCAGGCCTGGGCTACGTTTTGCTTCACGTTTCGAGTTGTGTAATCGCCTTAGGGGTTTGTTTTTTTCTGATGGCCGAGATGCCACGCTTCCCAGGCAAAGTAAGCAAAAATCACTAAGTTCAGCCCAAAAAGGAGTCCTGTTTCCCACTTGGGATCATGCTGCAATTCCCAAATTTCCACTGGTAGTAATATCCCCACCAGGCCAGCAAAGAGATAATAGCCCCAAATCTTTCCTTCCCAGACCGCCCAGGCCGCCACCGCAATCATCAGGCCATAGACCCCTGTGCCGCGAGAAATTAGTTTCAGTTCATTCACCGGAGTCTGGCTCAGAAAGCTCAACGTGGACTGGACAGCTCGAAACTCTGCTTGGAGAATATGGGACTGAATCCAGAGGGCAAAGGTATCATTAAACCGCCATGTCACCCCGGTCACAAAAGAGGTCAACAGAAGCAACAGAGCAAAAATTCCCTTCTTGACCACTGCAACCTTAACAATCCATGAGCGTGATCGCCCTGCCATATTCTTTATCCTTTCCGCAATTTAGAGAATTAACCACATAGACCCCGAAAAAAGGGCTATCCCAAAAGCAGGATAACCCTAATTCAAGCAATCAAGTTTTTCTTAATCTAAGTCAAGGAAGAGGTGAGACAAGAAACAAAGGCGGAATGACAAGAAGTGCTCAAGGAACTAAACCTCTAGTAGAGGAGTTGCATTTCAGCCCGAATCATCTCTGCTTGGACATCATTACCGGCTGCTTTGGCTTTTTTCAAGCGATTTTGCAAGTAAGTGAACGCAGTGTGGCGATGTTCCGGCTCCACATCTTGGGCATCGGTGACATGAAAGGCATAGTCAGATTGGAAACCGGCCACAGAGGGCAAAACGGCATTGGCATCGTTGGCAACTGCAGCTTCGGCAATATGCTCATTTAACAAAATGGCATCTTTCATCGAACGAGCCGCCGGAGATTGCTGGTATTTGATCCCCCGATAGGTGAGCATTTGCACGGGTTGTGGCACAGGCAGGCCAGCATTCGTTGCAAAGTTGGGCGCAGGATCGGGACGTTCAATAACCTGTGTCCGGGCTAGGATTTCGGCGGAAGTTGAATCAACGGTGTAGCTGACACCACGGTAATTGAGGGTATTCATAGTAGGCTCCTTGAATGGATCATGGGGGACTCGATGATTCTTAGAGCGGAATTGGCTCTACGGTCAGCGCGTTCCTTCGGGGGATTCCCTACTTCCGTCTCTACCGTCAATATCAACCGCTTCTTAAATGTCACCCGTTAATCCGTTTGGATTGTGAATGAGGCAGTTACAGCGGGAGAGCTTGGGGAGAGATGAACGATTACTCATCTACAATCTGTATCATAAGATACTGTTTGATGATTATGAGCGATTTTTTAGAAAACTTTACATTAAGGGTTCATTAAGGAGTTTTCTTTGATAGACCTGGGTTTGGGGGATTTTCAGGGCCTGGGGATCAAAAAATCTGGCCTGGAATCCTTGACATTGACGGGGCTAACTCCCTGGCTTGCTTTTGATAAGATTTCGTGAGCAAAATAGCCACATTGCCCAGGCCGGAGTTTTATCCCCATGACCGCCAGTTTGCCCCCCCTGATTCAAGCCATGGTTCAACCGCAGTTTTATCCCCATCCGGTGCAGACTCCAATTCGGCTGTTGCAAACCCACATTTCCTATGTGCTACTAACGGGGGACTATGCCTATAAGGTGAAGAAACCAGCGGATTTTGGCTTTTTGAATTTTTCGACTCTGGAGCGGCGACATTTTTTTTGCCAGGAAGAACTGCGACTGAATCAACGCCTCTGCCCAGATCTATATCTCCAAGTCTTGGGAATTGAGCAAAATCCTGACGCGTCAGAAACATCGGCAGGGGCTTATGGCTGGTCACGGGGCGAGGGGAGGATTTGCGACTACGCGATTCAAATGCGCCAGTTCGACCAGGCCCAGCTATTTAGTCACCTCTTTGCCGAAAATGCCTTGACTTTAGAATTAATGATCCAATTGGGGAAACAACTGGCCCAGTTCCATGCTCAAGCGGCCACCAGTCCCGATATTACGGCCTTTGGAAGTCCAGCAGCGGTGCAAACCATTGTCGAAAACTCCTATGGCCTGGGGCAAGGATTTATCGGGCGTTCCCAAACTGCGGCCCAATTTGAAGCAACCAAAGCATTTACCGATCAGTTTTTTCAAGAACATGGGGCTTGGCTTCAGGAAAGGCAGATCCTCGGCAAAATCCGCGAATGTCACGGGGATATTCACCTGAATAATATTTGTCTGTTTAAGGGCTTAATTCAAATCTTTGATTGCATTGAGTTTAATCAGGAATTTCGCAACATTGACGTGATCTACGATGCGGCCTTTTTGGTCATGGATCTGCAGTTTCGAGGCCGGCCTGATTTAGCCAATACCTTTTTGAATGCCTATCTAGAGTGGAGTAACGATTACCAGGGTGCGGTGTTGTTACCCTTGTATTTGAGTATGCGGGCCTATATTCGGGGCAATGTGAATTCCCTGGCCTTGAATGACCCTGCCATTCCCGATAGTGATAAAGTCACCATTGCTCAAACTGCCGCCGACTATTATCACCAGGCCTGGGCCTACACCCAACCCCAAACAGGCGCGCTCTATGTCATGGTCGGCATTTCCGGTTCTGGGAAATCAACAGTCGCCCGCCAGATTGCCCAACAAACCCATGGGATTCAGATTCGCTCCGATGCCGTCAGAAAACATTTGGCCGGCCTGGCCTTGGATCAACGGGGAGATGACGCAGGGGCCTGGGGAACGGGGATTTACACTCCAGAATTGACCCAAAAAACCTATGACCGCCTCTTAGAGTTGGGAATTTTCCTAGCAAAACAGGGAGCAACGGTGATTCTTGATGCCAAATATGACCGCCAAGCCCTGCGACAAACCCTGATCTCCCAGGCCAGTGCCAAAGAAATACCCCTAAAATTTATTTACTGCACCGCACCTGTAGAAGTCCTCCATGATCGACTCAATCAACGTCAAGGGGATATTGCCGATGCCACGAGCAAAATTTTAGCCGCCCAAATCGCCGCCTTTGAACCCTTTAGTCTCGCCGAACAGGCCTGGTTACACACCATTAACACGACTCAAGAACTTGGGCCGCAACTGGGGGAATTATTATCCTCAAATCCTGAATAAACCTAGGAGACTGCCGCTGCTACCCCAATCAAACCTAGGACTAAAACAACCCCACCAATACCTAAAAATAAATAGAGCCGCTTCTGTCCCGCAGTGGGAGGTTGGGCCTCATAGATCTTGGGTTCAATGGCAAAATTATTCAGCCGGCCATCATCATCGGTGGTATAGGGCATAAAACAGTCCAGAACAATCAGACAAGTTTGGTCATCTTAGCAACTTCCTTTCATTTCCTTGACAATTGGATAAAGTTCTTAATATTTGTTTAGTTCTTGAAGCTTACCGACTGGGTCTGGACAATCGCCACCGCCAAAAGGCAAAACTAGGATAGGCATTCAAGAGAATTCCCAACACCAGGCCCAGATGGGTTACCAAGGTCAAACCAGCCCAGGCCAACGGGAACCATTGCCAATCTGAATCCGGTAGCGGGGGAAAGATGTAATAGCCCAACCACACCAGGCCGGGGGGTAAAAGAATTAAGGCCACAGCAACCACTGCCAAGGTATAGGTGAAGGGAATATTCTGCTGACTGAGAGACCGCCAGGTTTGTCCATCCCATTGCCACTGAAAGGCCTGGCTACTATCTTCTAAACGGACGGTTTGCCGCTCTAAATTAACCGATAGAATATGCCGACAAAAATTACAGGAAAAAGCCTCCATTAAAACCATCTGGCTAATTTGCCCATGCTGACAAACCGGACAGGTATAAACTTCTTCCAGCCGCAGGTCAGACTTGTCATGCAGAGAAACTTTATTATTACCAAATGAACTCATGTTGAACGTAGGCCAAATACCCATGCAGGGGGATTGTTTTCAGAATAATCACCACGAAAATAACCATTAACCGGCGACTCTTTGGGGCCAACGACAACAGTCCATCTCTTGTTAAGACGAGGGGAATAGACTGTCTGTATATCTGAAGGATCGCTCATAGGAATATCCATATAGGCATCATAACCATTAAAAGTTTCAGGATAAACTCGAAGCAAATAAGTGGTTATATTCAGTTCTTGTCCCGTGGAGGTTACGACTTGAACTACTTCAGATATGTAATCTTGTTCTTGAGGATGATGAGAAGAGTCCATTTTTTTATCGACCTCAATTTGCCATTGAATATCCTCAAGGTTGATATTGATCATACGTCCCTCTTCTTGAGAGCGATCAACATAGGTTTGAAACGCATCCATATTGTCTCTATGATCTAGTACATAACGGCGTAACTCCTGTAGAGACATAGACTTATAATTAGCTGATGTCATGGTTCGTAACCTCCAGTGATTTTTATCTCAAAATCCAAGTCTTCTCCAGCCAGTAAATATAAATTTCCCGTCCGTTGGTCAATTCGCACAAGCTCAATACTTTTGTATTGCCAGCCAGGATACAGCGGATTCGATATTGGACTGGTACAGCTTAAGGTGTTACACCCCTGTTTTGAATTAGATTCAAGGCTTGAATGTACCAAATAGATGCCGAAAGTGCTGTAAATAATGTTGGTCAGCCGATCACAAAGCCTATATAGTCCTTGGGTCTGTTTATTGGTTGGTTCCATAATGTTTAGTGTGACTGATTGCCTAGGTTGAAGTTAACTCAAGTCAAGAAGAACGTATAGCCCCTCTAGCCTCTTGTATGGCCTGCCTGACTTGTTCAAATCCGGTTCCCCCATAGCTATTTCGGGCGGCAACCACTTGACGGGGAGCAATGGCGGCGTAAATATCACCTTCAAATCGCTCATGGAGGACTTGCCATTCCCCTAAGGTTAAATCTTTGAGTAATTTCCCCTGACTGACACAGGTTTTGACCACTTTTCCGACTAAGTTATAGGCTTCTCGGAAGGGGACACCTTTGGCCGCCAAGTAATCTGCCACATCGGTTGCATTGGCAAAATCCGCTTCCACTGCCGCCGCCAAGCGTTCTGTCCGAAACACCAGGCCTTCTTGAAATAAGATTGTTGTTGCTTCTAAACAGGCCTTGACCGTGTTGACCGCATCAAATAAAGCTTCCTTATCTTCTTGCAAGTCTTTGTTATAAGCCAAGGGTAAGCCCTTCATCAGCACTAGCATTCCCTGCAAATGCCCAAATACCCGCCCCGCTTTGCCCCGCACCAACTCCGGTACATCTGGATTTTTTTTCTGGGGCATGATACTAGAGCCGGTGGCGCAACTGTCGGTAAGGGAGACAAAACTAAATTCCTCCGAGGCCCAGAGAATTACTTCTTCCGAGATGCGCGACAAATGCACCATGATCAAGCTGGCGGCACAGAGGAATTCAATGGCAAAGTCCCGGTCGCTGACCCCATCTAAGCTATTGCCGTAAACTCCCCCAAAGCCGAGTAATTCCGCACTGTAATGGCGATCAATTGGAAAGGTTGTCCCAGCCAAGGCTCCACTGCCCAAAGGTGAAATATTGACCCGGGCATAAATCTCATCCAGACGTTGCCAATCCCGTTCTGCCATCGCCACATAGGCCAAAAGATGATGAGCCAAACTTAGAGGCTGGGCCCGTTGCAGGTGAGTATAGCCAGGAATGAGGGTTTCGACATGGGTTTCGGCTAAGTCTAAGAGCACCGTTTGCCATTGCCGGAGTTGGGCCTGGATGTCGCGAATCTGTTGCCGTAAATAAAGCCGGGTATCAGTTCCCACTTGGTCATTGCGAGAACGAGCGGTGTGGAGTTTTTTGCCTAAATCCCCAATTAGTTCCGTCAGGCGGCGTTCGACTGCAAAATGGACATCTTCAGCTTCAATGCCTGGGTTAAACTCCCCGTTGCGATATTCTTGGCGAATTTGCTCCAGGCCTTGGACAATTTTCGTAGCTTCCTCTGATGTGATGATCCCAGTTTTGCCGAGCATTTGGGCATGGGCCTGGGAACCCGTCAAATCATATTCAATCAGGGCAATATCAAAGCCAATACTGGCATTGAACTGGGCAATGGCGGGATGGAGGGCGGATTCAAACCGTTGACTCCAAGGTTGTGGGGCGGGGGATGTGGCCATGCAGCATTAGCTCTCTTTAACTGAATTGTATCTTGCCACGAATTTCCCAGGACTTCTAGCCTAGCCAGTTAACTTCGACTTTATCCATATCCGCTAAATCTTCGGGATCATAGTTTTGAATGTGAGTGTCCATTTGCATCACCGTTCCGCCTTGGACATAGGTGGCTTGATGCTTTTGTTCTAACGTTGTCTTAACTCCAGGTTGGGAGGTTTTACCGGGGGTAATGGTGCGTTTCTCAATCCGAACCGATTGCTTGGCGACTTGGGGGGCTAAATGATTCAGAAAGAAATCTACCGTTTCTTGCTTGAGCCAACCATTGAGCACCGCTACAGCCCCAAATCGATAACCAGTTTGCCATTGTTCCTGCAAAATTTGGTTGACTTGGTCTTCGGTCAGCAGATGGGCCTTGACAAAGAAATAGCCGATGGGTTCGTTGGGTTGGTTAATCAGTAGGGAGTGCCATTCTTTGACAAAAAAATCAATGGTTTCTTGTTTTAGCCAGCCGTGAAGGGCAATAATCTCACCAAACTTCAGGCCCTCATAGACTGACTGCTCCATGACGACGACCTGAATTTGGCCCGGATGGAGTAACCCGGCCTGGTGCAGGAGGACACCAATCACGACTAATCCCCCGATTAGAAATGATTCATTCTACCTTAGGAATTACCTTGGGGAGGGGATGAGCTTGATAAATATAGATTAATCTTCATAATTTGTATGATGAGCATCTATACCAACCTACCAAGGTCAGGCTCATCCGCAACAACGTGGATATATTTACTTGAGGTAAGTTCCCTAAGTCCAAATTAAAAACCGGAGAGTTATGAAGATTCCCAGGGCCAAGACTTGGGCAGAGGCAACAGGAAGGCCATACTGCAAAAAGCGATGAAAGGTGATTTTACGGCCGTTTAACTCGGCAACCCCAGCCGCAACAATATTGGCTGAAGCCCCAACCAGTGTGCCATTACCCCCCAATGTCGCGCCAAACATCATGGCATAGAACAGGGGGAGAACCTCCGGTGGATAGGGGCCAGTAAAGTCTGGGGATAAAACCTCACTGCCCAGCAAGCCAACTTGAATTAAGTATTTCTTGAGTAATGGCATCATGGCCACAACCAACGGAATATTGGGAATGACGCTGGAAATGGCCGCA
The DNA here is from genome assembly GCF_031729055.1 of Pseudocalidococcus azoricus BACA0444. Classification (NCBI taxonomy): domain Bacteria; kingdom Bacillati; phylum Cyanobacteriota; class Cyanophyceae; order Acaryochloridales; family Thermosynechococcaceae; genus Pseudocalidococcus; species Pseudocalidococcus azoricus. The sequence continues at coordinate 78,801 of NZ_JAVMIP010000007.1, forward strand.
ACGACGACTAAAAGCATCAGTGAACCGAAAAAGATGTTTTTGCCTAAGACGGCCGCTAGTAAGGTTGAAATGTTTGCAATGACCCCTGTCTTTTCCAGTCCCCCAATTAGGACAAAGACACTCATGAAAAAGATTAAAGTACTCCAGTCCACATCTCGCAGAATGTGAGGTACTGTGTCAATCTTACTTTTGTGGGCTAACAATAAGGCTAATCCGGCCCCAAACAAGGCAACTGCCGCGGGTGAAAGTTTGACCGGCAATGAATCCCCAATCACAAAAAAGGTCAGGACAAAAGCAATGATTACCCCACCAATCGCCAACACCCGCGGATGGTTAATTTGGGGATGGGGGAGGTGGGATAAGTCTGCGAGTTCTTTTTGCCAGGTTTTACGAAACAGCCAAGGTAACATGACGATAATCACGCCAACGGCAATGGCCCCTCCCAAGCTCAACCGCATCAGGTATTCGGTAAACGTCATGTTGATCCCTTCACCGACAATAAAGGTGGCTGGATCCCCCACGAGGGTCAATAATCCGGCACTATTGGCGACAAACACCATCAGGATCAACAGGGGGACAAAATCAATCCCTAGCTCGGCAGCGATCGGGGGCAGCAGGGGGGCGAGTAACATGACCGTGGTGGCATTGGGTAACACGGAACAAATGACGGTTGTAATGCCAACTATAGCCAGGAGGAGACGTTTTCCTTTCCCCTTGGCAAAAAATACAATCTGTGTGCCTAAGTATTCAAAGATCTGGGTCGGCTGAAAGGAGCGGACTAAGACCATAACGCCGAAAAATAGTCCCAATGTGCCATGACTGCGGGCAATGTAGTTAATTGCTTCGGGGAGAGTCAGGATATTTAGGCCAATCAGCAGTAATGCTCCTAAAAATGCCGCAACGGTTAGATCAACCCATTCGGCCACGATGGAGACAATGACGGCTACAAAAATCAACGCTGCAACAATACCCTGCCAATCTGCCATAACGCGCCTCGGACGGTGTTTTAGACATTCAGAAGAACACTGTCTTGAATTAATATTGCGGATCAACTCTGAAACCCAGAACCAAAATGAGGTAGTTGGGGCTAGTTGTCATCGCCTTTTCTCATGGCTGACGGGGTTAGCTGACGGGCTAGGACTGAGAGATGTCCACTCCAAGCAGGCCTGGATACGCCCCGATACATTGGTTCCCCCGCTTTTAGTCCTGTGCCGTTTTTATCGCGTCTTTAGGTTCTAGACGGGAATACTCAACTCAGACCTAAAATTAAGCAGACGGTGTTTGGATGATGGTATCACAGAGGCTCCGAAATAGCTTGCCATGAGACTAAATATCATCTCTGGCGGCAAAGGGTTATTGAGAACGGGCGCATTGAGGGGTGACTGACCCAATTTGCTGGGGGGATATCCTTGGCCTGGAATTGCCGCCAGCAGTTTCAATAATTGTTGCAGATCATTTCAGACCGATTAACGGGAAATGTGGCTCTTTACAATCTTGGATAATTCTACGGAAACGTAGTTTTGTGACTTTTAGTAAATATTTGTCAAATTTGATTAAGGAGAACCGAGCCGATGACGCATTTACTCTTGGCAACTATCCCTGATACTACTTGGACTCCCAGCGTTGGGTTAGTCGTGATCATTTGTAATTTGTTGACGATTGCCATTGGACGTTATGTGATTAAGAATCGTGGGCAGGGGCCAAACTTACCGGTGGCATTACCTGCATTCTTTGAAGGGTTTGGCCTGCCGGAACTACTGGGAACCACTAGCCTCGGGCATATTTTGGCTGCGGGGGTTGTCAGTGGTTTACAAAACTCTGGAGTGCTCTAGTTAATGAGTTAATGGCTCACTAACTGTTCCAAACTGTTCCAGGCCTGGGCGGGGAAATCCCCTCAAGATGATCCTCAGTCGGGGCCTGGGAAATCACCATTAACTAGCCATTAACTAGTTTTTAGCTATCAGCGAGATTCATCCAAGGCTGGAACTCGGACACAGATTTGTTCCGCAATAAATGGCAAGACCCCTTCATTGGTGCTGGCCAGTTTGCTATCTAGAAAGACAACTAGGCTAAAGGGGCATTTCCCCGGCAATTCAATATAGGCGGCATCATGTCTGACCCAACTGGTTAACCCCGCCTTTGACCATAGTTTGGCCTCAAAGGGTAATCCCCCACCAAGAAAGCCGCTGACTTGATTTTCGGGATCCGCTGCCAAATCCTCTGGGTTCAGACTCCGAGCCATTAAATTTAACATGGCCTGGGAACGTTCAGAGCTAACGGCCACACCTCCGACAATACTATGGAGTAACCGAATTGTGGCGTTGACCGAAAGACGATTGCGGTTTTCTTTGTTCACCCCAACAAAAGCATTTTCTCGCCCATAGGGGCCATCACACCAGGTTTTTTGATTGACGTTAATCTCCGTCAGTTCAGGCCAGGCCAGGGATTGAAAATAGCGATTGACGATGTTTCGTTGGTATTGCCACGTTCCAAAGGGGCCTGGGGGCAGTTCGGGGCCACTCGTTGTCCCAGAGAGTAAATCCATCACCAGGCCGGTGGCATCATTACTAGAATCAACAATCATGTCCCGTAAGGCCCGATCCAATTCTTGATTGGGGGGGAGCATCCCTGACTCCTGCCATTCTTGGGCGGCCACTAAATAAAACAGTTTCACAATGCTGGCCGGGTAGATCTGGACATCCCCCCGATAGCTATATCCCCGGACTGGATACTGCCAAAATTCCACTGGACTTAAGGCTCCCCCCGTATTGACAATCACCGGACTTGAATAGACGAGCCAGGCCAAGGCAATATCATCCCGTCCTAACCAGCTAAATTTATCCCAAGCAGCGTTTAAGACTTGCTCACCCAAGACGGCTAAGGTAGTATCCACCTGAAAAAATGTCATTGATAGCTCACACTGATAGCTCAGATTGGTACAAACAATTCAAGGGAACTCAGGCTTAATCCAGGCCAAATGCAGTCTTAATCTTTCCCACTCTGCCTCGGTTGGATGCCCCAGAGAATGAGGAATTCTGCCCAGACCCAAAATAGAGAATAAAATTAAAACTGCAAAAATTGTAGAAATAATCTCCGTAATTTCACCCTTGTTTTGTTCTGAAGGATTACTAGAATAGCAGGTGTATCTGGAATTTCTTGGCAAGATTCTCCGCTAACTTTCCCGCCCCTTCAAATCCTCGGATAGGTAATGACTCTTTGGCAAGTAGATTTTTCAGAGCGACCCTTGACCAATCCCCAAGGTCAAACGTTGTGGGAGTTATTGATCGTCGATCCCAGTGGTCAAATCCTGCATCAGGCCCAATGCCCCCAAACTCAGGCCCGCTTTGATTGGCTAATTCGGCAATTGGAAATCTGTATCCAAAAAACTGGCTCATGTCCAGAACGCATCCAGCTATTTCGGCCCCAATCTTTAAGCGTCTTTGAGTTAGCCGCCAATGAGTTAAATCTAATGGTAGAGCCGACTCGCCATACCCCTGCCTTAAAGCGTCTTCTAGCCGCCCAGGCCGAACGTTACCCCACCGCGGCGAATTATACGGGGGAACCCTATCAACCCTTGCACATTACCTCCTTACCTCCTGTGCCTTTGCCCGAGCATCTCTGGGGAGACGGTTGGCAATTTACTGGCCTGATGGCAGGGGAACTAGAAACACATTTAATCACCCAACCGATCCCAATTTTGTCTCTCAGAATGGATATGCTCCCAAGTCAACTGGGCCTGGCAGCTAGTGTTATCATTCCCGGTATCATCATCTACGGTGGCCGCCGTTCCATGGCCTTAGCCCGTTGGTGTCAAGAACAAAATCCGGCTGAGGTGGAGTTTATTGCCGGACAACCCGATGGTTTGATTATGTCGGCGGGATTGCGGGAACGCTGGGTTTTAGCCACATTTGATGATCCTCAAGTCCGGCAATCGGCCCAGGGATTTATGACTCGGCGAGCCGCTGCCCAAGGGTTACATTTCTTGCTCATTCAACCGGACGAATCGGGTGTAACCTATACGGGACTATGGCTGCTGCAACAATCTAGCTCTTGATCTTAGCCACTAGGGTCTGGCGGAGGGGTTCAAGGCTCTCGTCCAAGGGGGGCAGGTAATAGGCTGTTGGCCAAATGGTGCCGAGGATATTACTGGTCACTGCATTCTGGGCATCTAGATAAAAGTCACTCGGTTGAGGCCCGTCAATGTGCCGACTCAGAACCCCAAAACCAGCGCGGGTATATTGCACTCCTTGGCTCGGACTCGTTTGCCGCAACCAGGTATCAAAATCTGGCGACCGCTCTATGGAGGTAATGAGTTGGCTCAGTAGCACTTCTGGGATCACCGTTTGGGTGGCCCGCAACCAGGCCTGGGCTAAAAGGGTTTTCCGATTTGCCGGATCCAGCCAAGCCGTAATCAGGGCCTGGGTCGGGTTCATGGCTTCTAAGCTTGCTACTGGCATCTGCCCCTGCTGAAAATTCAGAAGCGTGACTAGGTCGGGATGAAGTGAATTGGGGGACTCCTTAATCAGTTGGGTCATGGCAGCGGGAATACCTTGCCACCAAATTAACGCGGCATAGGCCTGGCGGGCATATTGTCCCAGGGGAGCCTCGGGCTGAGTCGCTGTCCGCAGTTGCCCATAAAAATCCAAAGCCTTTTCAAGAACTGGCTGATAGAAGGGGGCCATGAAGGGTTCGCGCCAAATGGTACTGGTGATGGTAATCGGCTGGCGGAGAACTTCCAAATAAAAGCTTTGTTCGGCTAATTTAGGTTGACGGGCTGCTAACAAACTTAAACCCAGGCCGTAAAAATTACCCGGCCGGGCTGGCATTAACTGAATTGCCCGGGCAAAGGCCAACTTCGCTGCAACCGGGTCTTGCCGTAACAGTAACCAACCGAGATTATTTTGTCCAAACTCTAAATTGGGAGCTAATTGGTTTCCCCGTTGAAATGCCGCAATGGCCTGGGCCAAGAATTGCTGTTGTAAATCTGAGGCCGGGATCTCTAAACTCTGGCGACCTAAATTCCAACCCAGTTGTAAGGGATAGTAGGGTTCCCAAGGGGCTAATGCTTCGGCCTGCTCCAGCTTGGCTACAAACTCTGGCCACTTTGGCGGTTGACTGAGGAGGGCATTAAAGCCTTGACTGGATAGATTCCAGGCCTGGTGAATCGGCCAAACCCAAATCCAAATTCCAATTATTCCCGCTAGTCCCAACCATCCCCAACTATGCACCCATTTTGATCGCGGTGGTGGGGAGTGACTTAACCCTTGGCGAATTAGTGCAGCTAAACCGGCCAAATGCAATCCCAATAGCCCCGCAATGGCAATGTTATCAACTTGATAATCGGTGAGACTCATAATCCCATAGCTGCCCAAGGCCAGGCCAACTCCCACGGCTAACCCTTGATCCGACTCAATCAGATTCGGCAACCAGGCCCGCCAGCGGATGGCCCAATAAACCAACACCCCGACCAAAACCAGGCCACTGAGAATTCCCCAAACCCCCAACTCAGCCCAAACCTGCACTGGCGTACTGTGGAGTTGATAGGCCATTTCTGCCTCTTTCCCCGCCCAGGCAGGCCGAAACTTTTGGTAAAGCAACGGCACGGATCCCAACCCTGTTCCGGTTCCTGGTTTTGACCAGCCCATTGACCAGCCAATATTGGCCGTAATCCAGCGATAGGCTAACTCAGAGGTTTCATTGCCCTGGATCAGGCCCCAAACCGATTGCCGCAGCCGGGAGGTACTCCAACCAATGGTCAAGACCACCAGTAAGCTCCCCAAGCCCAAACCTAAGGCTAACCGTTGTCGCCGTTCTAGTTTCATCGCTGCCCAGAGTAAGAACCATGCCAAAGTCACCGCCCAGGCCAACAATCCCAGCCAACCCCCGCGGGAATTTGTAAAGTAAAAGTCAATCAAACCAATCCCCAGGCCTGTTACCCACAGCCAACGCCGCCGCCCCACCTCCTGCCAGGCCAACACCCCTAACAGTGGCAGCAAAAGTAATAAATATCCAGCCACATAGTTTTGATGCCCAAAGGGGGCCCAGTTGCGCAGTTCTAAAGCTGTTAAGTCAAGATTGCGCCTAATTCCTAATTCTTGCAGATCAGCCAGTCGGGCATATTCCGGTAAAATTGTTTGGCTGAACCAAAGAAATAAACTCCAGAGACTAAAAGCAATGCCCAAATAGCCCTGCCAGACCAAAAGCCGTTGGCGGCGTTCGGGAGTGCGTAACCAGGCCGTTAAAGCATAGACCGCTGCAATTCCCCCCAAGGCCGCAATGGCATACCAAAGACTTTGGAATCGAAACTCCGCCCCCAAGGTAGAAACTATAATCCCCAGCCCCAAAAGCCCAAAGCTCCAATCCAAGCCATTCCCCAGTGCCGGCCAACGCCGTTGATACAGCAACAACCACACCAACCACAACAATGGCAGGATCACCGTAAATTGCCAGAGAAACACCCACGGCCAGGCCACCATCAAACTATGGCTATCGGGGAGGAGGGTAAAAAGAACATAGCCCCCCCCTAAAAGTAAGCCGATTAACTTGCCTTCTTGGCGACTAGCCGCATCAAACCGAGGCAGAGATGTCATAGGTCAATGGTACTAATAGCCCACTGTGTAGGGATAGAACCCATCACCCCAGGTCCCAATGGCATCGTCTGTGGGTACACCCAATTGATCTCCATCCACCCAATTGAAATAATCTGGACTACCGACATAATCGTCATTGACCAGGCCCGCATCTTGGCTTTGGCGAATCAGTTCTGAAGCAGCTTGGCGTTGGCTATTGGGGACACCTTGCTGAATAATTTGGTCGGCCCCGGTTAAGTTGGGTTCTGGTTGGGGTAAGGGCAGCGATTGGGGTTGATTTATTAGGGGTTGGCCATCTTGAATGACTGGAACCGGACGATTTTGGGCGATAAACCCCTGTGACGGTTGGGCAGATGTTTCCACAGGGACTATTACCCCTAGCCAAACCAGTCCGCAGACGGTAGTAATCTCTTTCCAATCCATCAGCCTCAACCCCAAAACTTCCTCCAGAATAGCCCATTCCAGAGAGTTCCCAGCTCCCTAAATTAAATTACCCTCAGTGCGGGGCCTGGATCACATCTTCCTAGGCGGATATAACCTATCTGGGTAGTTGCAGATGCCGGATTCATTCCGTTTTCTCCCCTGTCCCCTGGCTAGATGAGCCGTTAAATATCCCCCAGGCCCGCCTGTGGTGGTTGATCTCGCTCGGGGATCAGCGAAGATAAAACGTAATGGAACATTAGCCAGCATTTGAGCTAGGAGGCTTGGGCGATGAAGGTTGGGATTATTGTTTTCCCTGGCTCTAACTGTGATCGGGATGTGGCCTACGTCACGGGGGAAATCCTCGGTTGGCCGACTCGAATGATTTGGCATCAGGATACCCACCTGGGGGATGTGGATTTAGTGGTTTTGCCCGGCGGGTTTAGCTATGGGGATTATCTGCGCTGTGGGGCCATTGCCCGGTTTTCGCCCATTATGCCTGCAATCAAAGACCACGCTGCCGCGGGAAAACTGCTCTTAGGAATTTGTAACGGCTTTCAAATCTTGACCGAGGTGGGCTTATTGCCGGGGGCCCTAGGGCGGAACCGGGATTTGCATTTTATTTGCGACCAGGCCCAGTTGCGGGTTGAAAATAGCCAAACCCCCTGGACAAATGCCTATACCCCCGGTCAAGTCATTCAATTACCCATTGCCCACGGCGAAGGCTCCTACTATGCCACACCGGAAACCTTAGAAGCCTTGGAAGCCAATCAGCAAGTTCTCTTTCGCTACTGTCAACCGGACGGAGCTTGGGTCGAAGGGCAAAATCCCAATGGTTCGCTGCATAATATCGCCGGAATTTGTAACCGAGCCGGAAACGTTTTAGGGATGATGCCTCACCCGGAGCGGGCTGCAGATCCTCTTTTGAGGGGACTGGATGGTTTAATCCTATTCCAATCCCTCGTCAATCAAGACTCTTGCATGCCTATTTCGGTCTAATCCAACTCCTGGGCCAAGATTTTGGTGATGGCGGCCGCTGACTGCTGCTGGAACTGCTTGACATCCACCTGTCCCAAGAGCCAAATCGCCAGGCCCATCCCCAGAATCGGTAAACAAAAGACTGTGGCATAAGCGAGTAAGGGTTCACCAAAAAGCCGCCGGCCCACATCCAACGCTGTCCCGCCCAACACCGTCGCTGATCCCCGCGCAATCGCTTGGGCCAGGCCCCAGGCCCCGATAAAGGTTCCGGCTGTTTCGGCTGCGGTTAAATCTAACATTAGGCTCAAGGCCCCAGTGGTCGTAATTCCGGCCGCAATCCCAAATATGACTAGTTCTCCCAACAGCAGGGTTGAATTTCCCGTGAACCCGGCCAATAGGAGCAGCACAAAACTCACAGCCACGGCTCCACAGCCCAAACGCGTTGTCATCATTTTTCCGAGGCGCGGCACAATTAAAAAGCCGGTTAAGCTCAGGCCCAATAATGTGCCCATCCCCCAATAGGCATTCAGCCGCGTCGTTTCACTAATGGTCATCCCAAAAACTTCACCGCCAAAGGGTTCTAAGACCGGCTCCTGGATAAATAAACTGATTGTCATCAAAAGCAAAAAGCCGAAGAAAATGCCCGTTTGCCGATTAGCCAAAAGAATTCGCAAGGCCCGCCCCAAGGTAATCTTTTCTGAGCTTGTCCGGGCCTGGGTGCGCTGACCATAACGGGAAAACTTAGCTTCAATGCCCCAAGTTCCGACCACAGCTAAACCAACGACGAGGAGCAAGACAATTAGGAATAGACGGTTAATCGCGGCCTGTAACTCCGCGATGGGGGTATCCAGTTCAATTTGTTTGAGTAACCCCGCACTGAGAATCGCCCCAATCACGATCCCCACTGTCAGCATTGACCACACCACTCCGACCAGTTGACTGCGGTTATCTTCATCAGAGACATCCACCAACAGAGCCGCAAAGGGAGTGGAACTGGCGCTGACAAAGGCTCCATAACAGGCAAAGAGAAATCCTAAACCCACCATCCAGAGCGTTGTTGTCCCCGTCCAATTTGTCCCATCCCAGGCCCCGGCCAGTTGCCAAATCACCTGTACCGTCAAAAAAGCCACCAGACTAAAGGCCACCGCCCCCAGCCAAACATAGCCCGTGCGATGAAACCCTTTAATCGGGTAGGCATCGGACAACTGCCCAAACCAAACCCGGACTGGGGCCACAAACTGATGCATGGCAATGGTTAAAACTACCAAGGTGGCTGGGAGGGTTAACTCTTGGATCATGACCCGATTCAAAACCCCCAAGGTCAAAATGGACATCATCCCCAGGCCCATCTGAAACAAACCGAGGCGAAACATCTCCCACAGGGGTAATTTAGGCAGGGTGGTATTTTCCGTCATGGTCTGTCAGTCACACCTCAACTCAGCAATCCATCCGTTGATAAAATTTATATCGAGATAACCTTGGTTCCTTCTTTAGCTAGGATGACACATTGGCAGAGGCCGCCAAGCAGATGAACCTCCGGGGTTTGGGAGCAAGTTCTCAGGCATTTCTCAGGCCGGGGGTTTACCTTGAGAAGATAGTTGATTGTAGCTGAGAATTTTAGGCGTGCAAGGGTAAATCCGATGAATAAACGGACATTTCTCAAGTTGGGGATCGGCTCACTGGGGCTGGTTGGCATTGCCGAACTTTTGGGGATCAAATTATTTCCAGGGGATGCTCTGGCCAACAGCACTTTTGAAGTAACAAAGTCAGAATCAGAATGGCGAAAAATCCTTAGCCCAGGCCAGTACTATGTGTTGCGGATGAAAGGGACTGAACTGCCCAATAGTAGCCCCTTAGACAAGGAATATCGGGCTGGAACTTTTTTCTGTGCTGGCTGTCAATTACCCTTGTTTAGCTCCCAGGCCAAATATGACAGTGGCACCGGCTGGCCCAGTTTTACGAAACCGATTTCGGGGGCGATCGCTACCTCTGTGGATAACTCCTTTTTTATGACCCGAACCGAAGTCCATTGTCGCCGCTGTGGTGGGCATTTAGGCCATGTTTTTTTAGATAATCGTTCAGCTTCGGGATCACGGTATTGTATGAATGGCCTGGCCTTGAAGTTTGTTGCCCGTTAGAAGCAGAGATTAACCAGACCAGGGGATTGATCGAGAGTTAGCCCAGGCCTGGATGTTATGCTATGGCTGAGTTTTGCTTTGGGTTGAGGATCTTAATTATGGGGCGGTCAATGGGGCAAGTTTTGGGACGTTGGACTAGCAGAGGTCTATCGGCACTGGGAATGTTGGCGAGTGTGCTGATGGCCCCGGGCCTGGCCGCTGAATCCATCACTATTGCCTTTCCACCCCTGGGTAATTTTGTTTTGACCGTGAAGGATATTGAAACCTTTGCTAAAGAAGGCTCCCCTAGCCCCGCCCTCGAACGTTTTGTCCGCCTCGTCCCCCAGGAAAACCAGGAACAACTGCGGGAAGCTCTCCAAGAAAGTATGCAGCTATCCCCCAAAACAGTCGAAGAAGCTGTTAACTCTCCTTTGGGAATTGCCCTGTTTAATCGGATTGGGCAAGTTTTACGCACCGCTGACAACCAAAACGGCTCCGTGGCCCTCAAACAAGCCTTTGTCACTGCGGCTAAGAATCCGGCCGGGATCAGTATCCTGAATGTGATTCGGGCTTTTCCGAGTCCAACGATTCAAGTTGAGGGACAATTGGGGTTTAGAACTCTCCAAGGCTTTGTCCGGGTAACGGAAAATCAAAATCGGGTGGTGGCCGCCCTGGCAAAAACGGCCAATGCTAGCCGATCCCTCCCCATCCCCAGCAATCTGCCCAACCCGGCCCAAAATGGCTCCTTTACCTGGGATAAAAAAAGTATTACCTTTGTCAACCCTAATCGAGGCAATCAACCCATTCCCGCCGAACTCTATCTTCCCAAGGGGCTGACCCAACCCACTCCCTTAATTGTCATCTCCCATGGCCTGGCTTCCGACCGATTTACCTTTACCTACTTAGCGGAACACTTTGCTTCCCAAGGCTTTCCAGTGGCGGCCATTACCCATCCTGGCTCCGACTCCCAGCGGTTTAAGTTCTTTCTATCGGGGACTGAAATTGACTATCGCATCATTCCATCTGACCTCGTTAATCGCCCTCTGGACATCAAATACTTTTTAGATACCTTGTCCAAAACTGCCACCCCGGATTGGCAAATTAACGTGAATCAAGTCGGAGTTTTAGGCCATTCTATGGGCGGTTATACGGCATTAGCGGTAGCTGGGGCGGGGATTGATCGGACTTCCATCCAAAAAGAATGTAATCGCATCCGAGATGATCTCAATTCCTTCAACATTTCTGCCCTGCTCCAATGCCGGATACTCGGTGTACCCAGTGTCTCCGAACAGTTACGGGATGAACGGGTCAAGGCGGTGGTGGCGATCAATCCCATTGGCAGTGTGATTTTTGGCCAGGCCGGCATCTCCCAAATAAAAATTCCCACACTCATTGTTGCGGGCAGTGAGGATATTTTTGCCCCCCCCTTAGATGAACAATTCATCCCCTTTACCTGGCTGACAACACCGGATAAGTATCTGGCGGTTATAAACTTAGGGACCCATTTTTCCGTCTTACAACCTGGCGAAACGGGGGTTTTCCCAGTCCCCAATGATTTGATTGGCCCCGATCCCACGAAGGCCAAGCCCATGGTGAAAGGGATTACCTCGGCCTTTTTCCAAACCTACATCACCCCCAATCCAGAGTTTCAGGGGTTTTTGGGGCAAAAATTTGCGGGCGGGTTGGCGACTAATCCCTTCTCTCTCTACATGATTCGGGAACTCACCCAAGCGCAAATTAACGCTGCCATTGCTGGGGGACCAGCCCGACCTTAGGTTGTGCCTAACTGTTTGGGTTGGGTAACAGCAGGACATCTCCCCGGAGGAAGTTAATCAGTTCACGATTGACCAAGTCCGGGACTTCCTGCATCGCCCAATGCCCACAATCATTGAGTAAGCGTAATCGCCAAGGGCCCGTTAACAGGTGCTCTAAACTTTCCGTCAACGAACGACTTAAAACGGGATCATCGGCCCCCCAAAGCACAAGGGTCGGGATGTTAATCTGCTGGACTTGGTTGCGAAATTGGGGCCACCAGGCCTGGGGTAAGAGTAAATGGCGATAACTGGCTAGGGCGGCGGAAATAGCTCCGGCTTTTTCAAGGGCGGATTGATAGATTTGCAGGGTGTCATTGGAAAAGGCCGCTTTGCGAATGGAGTAGCGTTGAAACCAATCTTGGACAAAGCCCTTTAAGTTGCTTCCGAGCCAATATTCCGCCAGGCCAGGCACTTGACAAGCCAAAAGAGGCCAACGCCGCCAGAGATGATCCAACTGGCCCCAAATTTCTCGAAATAAGCCATCGGGAGGCGGGGCATTGAGGACGACTAGTTTACCGAGGGCCTGGGGGAAATTTTGGGCTAAATACCAGGCAATCACACCGCCGCAATCATGACCAACAATGTGGGCCCGTTCATAGCCCAGGGCGGTAATTAAGCTTAATATGTCCTGGCTGAGGGTCTTGAGATCATAGCCCTGCTGAGTTTTTTCGGAATCATTATAGCCCCGTAAATCTGGGACGACCACCTTAAAATGACGGGCCAGGGCTGGTAATTGAAATCGCCAGGAATACCAAAATTCTGGAAATCCGTGCAGGAGAATGACTAAATCCCCTTCGCCTTGGGTGACGTAATGTAAACGAACTTGATTGGCTTGATTGACGTTAATGTACTGATGCTGCCAGGCCTGGGTATCCAATGTCACCATAGTGCTTTGAGCGATTAGACAAAAACTCGCCCTAATTCCTGTATCCAGGGTAACACTTGTTACTGATCTGACTCAGACAACTGCGGCAAAACCTAATACACCAAAGAAATAGCCGGAGATGGAGTTTGGGGTTGTTTAAGTAAATTGGCCAGTTCTTGGAGTTGACTGATGGCTTCGGCTCCCTCGAGTTTCATCAATTCCCGGTCATCCCGCATTTCTGTCCAGGTGATCCCGTAATCGGAAACTAAAAACCGAATCAAATGTCCATCCATCAAACTAACCATGAAGGAGGCACTATTTAACTCTCCGCCACAGGTGTAACAGGAAGCTAAGAGACCCCGCTGTTCAAGGGCAATGGCCAAGGCCTGGAGATCAAACACCAACTCCCGGATAAAACGGCGATGTTGGTCAGCAAGTCGAGTGAACACAATAGCGCTCCTGAGTATTTCTACCGTACTGAATCATAGCAAATATTAAAACAAAATTAAGAATTTTCAGGTTTTTTGGTAGCCCGATATACTGATTAGAGTCAATTTCAGGCTTTCAAGCTGGGGATCAAGAAAAATAGATTCATAGTGTATCGGTTAATAAAAATATAATTAGTGATTCAGCTAGTTAAAAAAGATTTAAAACTGTCACTGCCTAAGGAAGCAGGTTTTGGGCAAGACGGGCGCAAAAAAACTAAAGTTCCGTCTTCTCAAAGATGACTTCTATTGTACCTTAGGGCATTATGGTTTCAGGATTTTGTCATAAAAGTCACCCATTGACAATTCTGATACCGTCTTTGATGATTTCTGATCGTTTACCGCTTTAACGTGCCATGCCCTCTTTAACCCCTGTGGCCATTGCAATCCTTTCCCAAGGCAGTCAATTCTTAATGCAGTTACGGGATGATCTGCCAGGTATTCTCTATCCCGGCCATTGGGGGCTGTTTGGGGGGCATTTAGAAGCGGGTGAATCCCCGGAAGCGGCCCTGCGGCGAGAACTCTTCGAGGAAATCAGCTATTGCCCTCCCGCTGTAGAGTTTTTTGGAATGTACAACGATGAGAAGATTTGTCGCTATGTATTTTGGGGGCAGTTGGCAGTGGGCCTGGAGGAACTGGACCTAAGGGAAGGCTGGGATTTGGCCTTAGTCCCAGAAGTGGCGATTCGGCAAGGCTATTTCTACTCCCCCAAACCCAACGCTGAAAAACCCCTAGGCACTGTTCACCAAAAAATTATCCTCGACTTCATAGATGCAAGCCATCTTCAAGCAAGGCTGGGCTAAAACTGCACTTGGATGAGGGAGATATCATCCACTCCCATGGCTCCTGGTGCACTGATCCCCTGGATTTCCGCAAGAATGCTGTCTAAGTTGGACTGTTTGGGATAATGACTAGCAAGGAGGCTGCCAAATTCCCCTAACGTCCAGGCCGAGCCGCTGACGGTATTAAATTCATAGATGCCATCACTAAAGATATAGAGCATACTCCCAGTGGAGACTGGACAGGTGGCAGTCTGATAGGTGACATCATCAAACATCCCAATTGGCAGGCTCGGGGTTTTTAGGGGCGTGACTTGGACTCTAGCGGCGGCATTGGCATCAATTAACAAGGCTGGGGGATGGCCCGCACTGGCATAGGTGAGTTGTTGAGATTGTTGGTTATAGACCCCATACCAGATCGTGAAATATTTATCGTTCTGGTCGTTCATTTGAAACCCATCATTAAGGAGGGAGAGGATCCGGCCGGGGTAATAAAAATCCTGCGGTGCAGACTCTTTTTGGGAACGGAGGAGATTGAGCAGGGAGACTGAGGGTAACGCCGCCCCCAGGCCATGGCCAGAGACATCGAGCAAAAACATGACCAGATGCTGTTCATCTAGCCAAAAAAAGTCGCAGCAATCGCCACCCAGTTGACTGGAGGGAATAAAGCGCAAATCAATTTTGATTGGCACAGACACCGGTTTGGGCAAGAGTGACCGGACATAAATTGCCGCTTCATTGAGTTCGGTTTCGAGGAGATGTTTTTGCTCTTTCAGTTCTTGGTTGGCCTGATAGAGCCGCAAGCCTGCTTGTACCCTGGCCCGCAGTTCATCCCGCTCAATCGGTTTGGATAAAAATTCATCGGCCCCCGCATCCAGGCCCCGAATCCGGTCGGCAATGTCGTCTTTGGCTGTGAGTAACACAAAAAAGATTGAAGCCAAGTCTGGATCTGCTTTAATCCGCCGACACACCTCTAATCCATCCAGGCCTGGCATCATCCAGTCACAAATAATTAGGGCGGGCTGAATCTCCCTGGCCGTGCTGATCCCGGCTTCACCATGATTTGTAGTGGTGACTTCATACCCCTGGTTGCGCAGATTCTTAGCCAGGATCAAGCGGGTTGTCGGATCATCATCAATAACCAGAATGTGATATGCCACGCCGAAAACCAGTCCCATTCACCACTAGGTTCACCCTCAGACATCGCCAAGCATTGTCTTACCGAGACGGGGGGTCTAAACAGGTAAAACCCTCATCCCCTGGCCATTTCCCCACATCTGATGCCACCTTGGCTGAGGCACAAATTGAGGCGGGCCACAACCGTGTGGATCAGGCAACATCAGCCCAGCTTGCCTTTCAGAATACTTGAACTTTAGCGCAATCGGAAAAATTCTGGAGAATTAGGTTCCCGATGTCCAGGAGTTCATGTACTCCATTTGGGCCGGGGTCAGGGTATCAATAGCGATCCCCATGGCCTGGAGCTTAAGGCGAGCAATTTCTTGATCCACTTCTTTCGGAATGGAGTGAATGCCGGGTTCTAGTTTGCCTTGATGAGTGACCAAGTATTCAGCCGCCAGGGCCTGGTTGGCAAAGCTCATATCCATCACGGCACTGGGATGACCCTCTGCTGCCGCCAGATTCACCAAGCGTCCTTCCCCAATCACAATGATCGATTTCCCACTGCTCAGCCGGTATTCTTCGGTGAAATTCCTCACTACCTTGACTTCATCAGTCACAGATTTGAGGGCCTTCAGATCAATTTCAATATCAAAGTGACCGGAATTGCAGACAATCGCGCCATCCTTCATCACCGCAAAATGTTCGGCCCGGATCACGTGTTTGTTGCCTGTCACCGTAATGAAAATATCCCCCACGGTCGCAGCTTCAGCCATCGGCAGTACCCGGAACCCATCCATGGCCGCTTCAATCGCCCGCACGGGATCAATTTCCGTCACCACCACGTTTGCGCCCATGCCCCGGGCCCGCATCGCCGTACCTTTGCCGCACCAGCCATAGCCAGCCACCACAATCGTTTTACCAGCCAACAGAATGTTAGTCGCCCGAATAATCCCATCCAGGGTAGATTGGCCGGTGCCGTAGCGATTGTCAAAGAAATGTTTGGTATCGGCATCATTGACATTCATGGCCGGAAAGGTTAAGACCCCATCCCTATACATGGCCTGGAGGCGAACAATGCCGGTGGTGGTTTCTTCCGTTGTGCCGATGAGGTCTTTAATTTGGTCTTGCCGCTCTTGGATTAGGGTCGCAACCACATCACAGCCATCATCAATAATGATTTGCGGGCGATGATCTAAGGCGATCTGAACATGGCGAGAATAGGTGGCGGTATCTTCACCCTTAAAGGCAAAAACCGGAATCCCATAATCTACCACTAAGCTGGCGGCGACATCATCTTGGGTGGAAAGGGGGTTACTGGCAATTAAGACGGCATCGGCTCCGGCACTTTTGAGAGCAATGGCCAGGTGGGCAGTTTCGGTGGTGACATGGCAGCAGGCGACAAGGCGAATTCCGGCGAGGGGTTTTTCTTGGCTGAATCGCTCCCGGACTTGCTTCAGCACTGGCATTTCCCGGCCGGCCCATTCAATTCGCTGTTTACCGAGGGGAGCCAGGCCAATGTCTTTAATGTCGTATTCAAGTTTGACGGAAGTGGCAACCATGCAAAAGTTTCCTAGTGGCTCATATCTGCTTGCTTATCATAACTGGATTATCAGGGCCTGGGCTAGGAAGTTATTTGGGATGACGTTTGCCGGAAAATGGGCCAGCGAATCCTAACCGCCTCAGATAAGTAATCAAATCTTTGCGTTTAATGGCTCTAATTTCGGGCATTAGCTTGCTTCAGGGGTTAAGTCTAAATTTAGCTCTATCCCGTCAACCACAGGCAATAAATGTCCCATTTTCAAGCCCAAGAGTACCCAATCATCCAGGCCTGAAAGCAGTTCATCACGGCATTGTTCGAGAGTCCTGGCATTGCTCCACAGCCCATCAAACCCAGGAATGCAGCCAAAGTAAGAATTATCCTCTAGCACTTGATATTTGGCAATTTTCATCGCCGCCATCAGGTAATCGTTTAACATAATGAACTTCAAGCCTACTGGCCAATTTTAGCGAGATGTCCGGGGCCTGGGCTAGATTCGTTATTTTTGGAGTTTGCGTCTTGTCCAACTGAGAATTGTCCCATCGGGGGTGACGGAGAGGTGAACCGTACTGATTTCGAGGATTTCCCCCCGGCGATTTTGAAACCGAAAGGCACAGAGATCAACCCCAGAAATTTCACAGCCATAGAGTTCGGAATAGCCCTGTTGATTGATTAGATAGCGTTCTAGGGGGGTTAGGGTGGGGGATTCTAATAAACTGGCATTGGGCAACAAAATCCAGCCCCGGCTCAGTAATTCTTGCCGCACTTGGGGATACATGACTCCGGTTTTGATCCTGGGTATGGATTGCCCCCAGGCCTGGCCCATTGAGAGCCAATTGATTCCGAAGAGGATACCCATGAACCCCAGTTTGGCTAGTCCCAAGCGTCTCATCATGGCGATCCCTGTTTTTTCTGAGAAGTTAACGCTGGAATCGGGGATGTTTATGCACAGACTGAGGCCAGACTTACCTGGGGGTGGGGTTCAGCACCTAGAATTTAAGAGCATGGATCTGGCTACGGTTGGAGTCCCGCAATTTTTGCCCCTGAAGTCTTTGTTTCTCTATTCCTTATGTCCGTAACGTCCCAGAAAATCCAACAACACCCCCAGGCCAGCCAAGATCGGGCCATCAGTCAACGGCTGTTAACGGAAGAGCCAACGGATTTGAATTTGGTGGAACTGGCCCGGCTGCGAATTCGCTATCAAGGATTTCCCGGAGCAGCGGATATTAAAGCCGATTTGGATCAAGCTCTGGCCCGCTGGCAACTCTCTGAACTAGAACTCTTTGCCCGGACGCGTCAACTCCATCAACAGGGGGGACTTTATAAACCTCGCAGCAGTAAAAAAGACGATTGGACATAATAGTTCTCCATAATTTGGCACAATCCTAATGAATCGCTTCTTGTCACAGTCTCGTTATCCCCTGATCCCAGGCCTGGTCGTCACTGCCACAATTTTTTCACCTGTCGGGGCCTGGGGGTTAGAGGCGCAAGTTAGTCCCAGTCAAGCGGTTTTAGGAGATACCCTGTCGGTCACTATTACAGTGGTAAGTCCAGCGGGGCAAGCTCCGATGCTCCAATTCGGGAACAAAACTTATCCGGCTTTTCCCTTGGCTGATAGTCGCTGGCGAGCCTTAATTCCAACAACTCCTTTGGATAGTCCTGGCCGGAAAACCTTGACGATTTCTGATGGGGAAACAACTCGTAATCTTCTCGTTTGGGTCGGGAATCGCAGTTTTCCAGTCCAACGCATTTGGCTACCTCCGGGGAAAGATAACGAGGGGACAGCTTTAGAATTTGATCAGGTGGATGCGTTCAAAGCCCTCGTGACTCCAGAAAAGCTGTGGCAAGGTCGGTTTGTGCGTCCCAATGCTGGCCCAATCACCACCGGCTATGGGGTAAGGCGATACTACAACGGGGTGTTTGCCGAGGACTATTTTCATCGTGGTTTGGATTATGCAGGCCCAACCGGCTCTCCAGTGGTAGCTGCTGCCCGCGGACGAGTTGCATTGGTGGGCCGAGAAAAAGATGGGTTTCTCATTCATGGGAATGTCATTGGCCTGGATCATGGGCAAGGCGTTTTAACAATTTATCTTCATCTCAGCCAAATTCGCGTGAACGTAGGGGATTTGGTCAATCCTGGACAGGTAATCGGCGCAGTTGGCAGTTCTGGAGCTTCGACCGGGCCACATTTGCATTGGGGCTTGTATGTGGCTGGCCAGTCCGTGGATCCCCGTTCATGGCTAACACAGGGGTGGGATTGACACTCCCCGTCCTGAAGGTGCGAGGATTCTTGGCTCAATGAGTCAACTTATCTGAACCAGTTGCCTGACTCAAACAGAGGTTGTTCTCTCCCCAAGCGTTAATTCCGGTATGCCCTACCGTACTCAAGCCTTTTTTCAAGATGTTGATGGCAGCGTTTTCATCTCGGTCTTGAATATGCCCACATTTGGGACAAACGTGCGTCCGAGTTGACAATGACTTTTTCACCCCATCGCCCCGCAGTTCGAGCATTCCTGACTGGTGTACTGAGGCGGTACAGCAACCGTGACCACGCCAAACACCTGACCAAAATACTCAACCCATCGGCGAAACTCGCCCCATGCCGCATCACTGATGGATTTAGCGAGATGACGATTCTTGACCATGTTCCGCACTTGCAAGTGTTCCATCGCCACGAAGTCGTTAGACATCACCACGCATCTCGTAGCCTTAACTGCAAAATCTTTACGCTGGCGTTGAACTTTCAAGTGTTTTCGTCCCAAACGATTGTTATGCGGCTTAAGTTATCGTTTGGGACGTGATTGGAAAGCTATGAGACAATTTCAAAGATGTTCCAAACTTTGGGGATAGGCTGAAATGCTATGGCTTGTTGCGCTCCTTGGATTATCGATTGGAGTAGTCGGTTTAGCAGTTTATCAGGTACTTGCTACAAACCGCGATCGCCGTACATTTCAACCGCCTGGAGCGTTGATTGAGATCGAGGGCAAGCGTCTGCATTATCGAGTCATGGGTGAAGGTCATCCGATAATTGTTGTTGATAGTGGACAGGGAGGCACTCATCTCGATTGGCAACTTGTGCAGCCTGAAGTTGCCAAATTTACGAGAATCGTGACCTACGATCGAGCGGGCTACGGTTGGAGTGACTCAGGTACAGAACCGCGCACGGCTAAACAAATCGTGAAGGAGTTACGGCAACTCTTGAAAGAAGCTGGAATTGCACCACCCTATATCTTAGTAGGCATGTCTTTGAGCGGTTTATTCACTCGTTTCTTTGCTTATCAGTACCCCGAAGAAGTAGCCGGAATGGTTTTAGTGGATGTGACGCATGAAAGAATAAATGAGCGAATGCCAATTGCAATGGTTAAATTGAACGAGCGATTCGACTGGTTGGCGATTCATGTGTTGCCGATGATGGCACGAATCGGCTTATTTCGTTTGCTTGTCCTATTTGATCGTTTACCGTTGGCATCCGATCTATTTAAGAAACTACCGATCGCCATAAAGTCTGCTGCTCAATCCATCTACGCTCAAACTCAATTTTGGCAAACCTTGGGGCAAGAATCGGCAGCATTTTCAGTTAGCATCCAGCAGGTTGAGCAAGCACGTAGCAAAAAACTATTTCCTGAAATTCCGTTAATGGTACTTTCCTCTGGAAAGCCAGACTTCGGTGGAACACAGGAGTTGCTTCAAATAATGCAGGAATTACATGCAGATCTAGCGAATGAGTCGCCCCAAGGCGTTCAAATTATTGCCCAGAAAAGTGGACATGCAATCCAATTGGACGATCCAGAATTAGTCATTGATATAATTCGCCAAGTTGTTGAAAAAGCGCGTTGTAGTAGCACCGCATAACAAGCCGCTTGCACACCGACCGTATAAATATGGTTGATGGTGTTCCATACATCACTAGCGGCGGGTGAAGCGGGGCGATGGCTTTCCGTCTGTTTTTTGAACCTTTGACTTTCTTGCTGACTCGGCGTTGCGCCCGTTTGAGCCGCTTTTCCGACTTCCGCAAGTACCTCGGATTCTCAACCGTGTTCCCATCAGAATCGGTATAGAAATAGGCTAAACCCACATCAATACCCACCGTTTTCTTGGTCGGTTCTCGGTCAATCACACGCTTTACATTAACTAGAAACTGTGCATAGTAGCCATCTGACCTCCGTACTACTCGAACTCGGTTGATTTGCTCAAGCTGATAGAAATTCAAGTCACGGGTTCCCATCAACTTAAACCTACCCGCACAAACTAGCGTAAAGCCGCCCTGTAGCTTGCGTGTGAAGCAGGACGGGGCTTTTAACCCAAGAAATTCCGGTAACAGTCCCGGAGGCAATGGAGGCGATACGCCTGGGAGATTAGGATCAGAAATGACTATCTCTGTGCGGTTAATTACCCTCTCCTGTTCCTTCGGCTTCGATACTCCCGGGGGGAACAATGGCCGCAGTGACAATCACATCATCCTCATCTAATCGTTGCAGGCGAACTCCGGTGGCTAAGCGTGATTGAGAAGAAATAACATTCACGGCCTGGCGGATAATGATCCCGCGACTAGTGACAATCATCAGTTCATCATCCAGGTTCACGACCCGCAAAGCCGCCAAGTGATCCGCCGTAGTTTTGGATTTGAACTTAGTGGCCATCAGCCCCAGGCCCGCCCGATTTTGCAAGCGGAACTGATTCACCGGAACCCGTTTACCAAAGCCATTCGTGGTCACGACTAAGACCCAAGGGCCGGGATAGCTGGTGACGGCTTCCGTGTCTTCGGTTTCGGGGGCTTCAGACTCGGCCTGATCCGCAAAGGTAGCCACAACTTCCGCCGGAATAATATCCATCCCCACCAGTTCATCCCCAGCCCGCAAAGCCATGGATTTCACCCCACGGGTGGCGCGACCTAAGGGTCGCAGTTGTGCGTGACTGGCCCGGAAATGAATTGCCATCCCCGCCCGAGAACCAATGATAATGCTATCTGAGACCTTAGCCCGCCGGACCCAACGCAACTGATCCCCTTCTTCCAGGGAGATTGCAATTAAGCCATTGGAGCGAATGTTACTAAAGGCAGCTAGGGCCGTTTTTTTGATGTAGCCCTTAGTAGTCAGCATCACCAAGTATTCATCTTCAGTAAATTCTTGGACGGCAATCACGGAGGTAATTTTTTCTTCCCGGGGAATCGGCAACATTTGGACAATCGGTGTGCCACGGGCATTCCGGGAACCAATCGGGATTTGATAGGCTGGCAGCCCATAGACTACCCCCCGATCACTGAAAAATAGAATCTGGTCATGGTCATTGCAGCCAAAGAAATGCTCAACCCCGTCATCCTCTTTAATTTGGGCTCCTTTGCGGCCGCGGCCATCTCGGCTTTGGGCCTCGAAGGTATCCACAGGCATCCGCTTGATATAGCCCTGCTGGGTGACTAAAATGACTGATTTTTCATTGGCAATTAGGTCTTTGGTCAGGAGTTCGCCATCGTCTTGAATAATGATTGAGCGGCGGGGAGAAGCGTATTTGGTCTTGATTTGGGCAATTTCGATGGCAATGATGTCCAGAACTCGTTCCCGGCGTTGGAGAATGTCCTGTAAATCCGCAATCTGGGCCTGGAGGTCTTCGTGTTCCCGTTCAATTTTTTCCGCTTCCAGGGCTGTCAGTCGCCGCAGTTGCATCTGGAGAATCGCATCGGCCTGGGGTTCACTGAGTCCATAGACTTGCATCAGTTCTTGTCGGGCTAGGGCTGTATCCCCAGAGTTCCGAATTAAGTGAATCACCGCATCCAAGTTTTCCAAGGCAATCAATAACCCTTGGAGCAAATGATCCCGTTCTTCGGCTTTGCGGAGGTTGTAACGGGTGCGGCGGGCAATGGCTTCTTCCCGAAACTCTAAAAAGACTTCTAAAAATCGCTTGAGTGTCAGGAGTTGGGGTTCGCCGTTGACCAGAGCCAGCATATTGGCCCCAAAGTTCATTTGCAGCGGCGTTTGCTTAAACAGGTTATTCAGAACAACTCTAGGGTAAGCATCTCGCTTCAGTTCAATCACCATCCGCAAGCCATCCCGGTCGCTTTCATCGCGAATATCGGAAATGCCCTCCAGTTTTTTGTCGTTGACCAGTTCGGCAATTTTCTCCATCAAGGCGGCTTTGTTGGTCTGGTAGGGCAATTCGGTGATGATGATCGCTTCCCGTGACGGCCGGCCTGGGTTTTCTAAGGTTTCAATGTTTGCTACGGCCCGCATTGTTACAGAGCCGCGCCCGGTCAGATAGGCATCTCGAATCCCAGCTCGGCCTAAAATTTGCGCGCCGGTGGGAAAGTCGGGGCCGGGAATATATTGCATCAACTCCTGGTCGGTAATCTCCGGATTGGCAATTAAGGCGGTGACCCCATCAATGATTTCGCCGAGGTTATGGGGCGGAATATTGGTGGCCATCCCGACCGCAATCCCAGAGGAGCCATTGAGCAATAACTGGGGAATCCGGGCTGGCATGACGAGAGGTTCTTGTTGGGAGCCATCAAAGTTATCGCCAAAGTCAACGGTTTCCTGTTCGATGTCTTGGAGGAGCGCGTCACTGGTTAGGGCCTGGAGCCGACATTCCGTATATCGCATTGCGGCGGGGGGATCGTTGTCAATGGAGCCAAAATTCCCATGACCATTGATGAGGGGATGTCGCATTGAAAAGTCTTGGGCCATCCGCACGAGGGCATCGTAAACCGCCGTATCGCCGTGGGGGTGATATTTACCGAGAACTTCCCCCACCACCCGGGCGCATTTCCGAAACGGCCGATCCGCACTTAAGCCCAATTCATGCATGGCATACAAGATACGCCGATGAACAGGCTTAAGACCATCACGAGCATCCGGTAACGCCCGCCCAACAATTACGCTCATGGCATATTCAAGGTAGGAACGAGAAATTTCTTCCCGTAGCTCCGTTGGAATAATCCGCTCAGGTGTGGCATCCGAGGCAAATGTCATAGGGCAAACCGAATTAAATGCACAATAAAAACCTTAGAATCCGTTAATTTTTGGGAGCACTAGGCAGTTTCGCCGACCAAGTTTAACGAACTCGTCAGGTATCTATTTTAACACTTTCGTGAACATTTTTTCTCTCCCAGGCCTGGGATTGGCGGTAAGCTCTGAACTTAATAAACTCAAATTTACATATCTGATTCTGAGCAAATCTTAAGCCATTGATCGTTGTGGATAATATATTTCAAGTCTCAGAGTTTTATAGTCTTAAGTGAGTTAAGATGGCAGACCATTGTTGGTCTAAGTATCCTCCCTCATCCCCGAACTCGAGGTGGACATGATAAAGTTTGGCAGGAGTAGTCTGTGAATGATAGCGTGGTTGGCTCTTGGACTGAAGGGATTTTCAGTGACTTGCCAGGCCTGGCTATCATGGTTCTCAGGGTGAGGGTGAACAAAAAGGATGCGTTATAAAACCGTATCAACCAGAAATAAGTGTTTCCTGGCTGGGATGGCGATTGGGTTTAGCCCGCTGATCTCGCTGATGTCCCCAACAGAAATTGTCGCCGCAAATCCAATGCCTGGGGACAATTTATTCTCTGAAGGTTATGAAATTATCTCGACTGAGCCAGCAACCGCCACCGGGTCAGCCTCCATCCCCACCGACTCCCCTATTTCCACAGGTGAAGATACCCCCATTGCCCAGGCCCCCCCAACCCCAGCACCAACTGAGTTACCCCTAACAACCGCTGAACCGTCAATTTCCACTCCCGCCTTGATTCCCCTGAATCCAAATCCTGATTCCCTAGATTTGCCAATTAAGGCCAGCCAAGTTAGCCTCGATTTAACCAAACCAATCACAATCGCCCAGGCCATTGAAGTTGCAACTCGCAATAACTTAGCCTTGAAAACCGCTGAACTCCAACTGCGCCAAGCTCGGGCCGCGCTTAAGGAAACCGAAGCCAGTTTATATCCCAGTCTTGGCTGGCAAACCACGATGGGGCGGGGCGTGTCTCCTACGGGTCAGTTGATTAGTTTTCCCCTCAATGGCCAACAACAGCAGCAACTCCAGCAGCAACAACTCCAACAGGCCCAACAGCAACTGGCCGGCCAACAGCAGACCGCTAGCCAAATTCTGCAAAACCAGTTAAATCGTCTCCAGCAGCGGTTTCAGGGGCCACAAATTACCACCTTTAACGATCAACAAAACCTAGAGTTACAGCAGTTAATTCAGCAATTACAAACTAGTGCCACTATTTCAGCCCTGCCGCCTGTTTTTCAACCCACAACCCTCTCCCCACTGATCCTTAATGCTCGCAGTTTTAACGCGATTCCCGGCTTTGCTAGCTTTGCCACCCCTAACTCATCCGGCGGCACAATTGTTGGCAACACCTTTAATAGCACAGCCTCCCTTAGCTATAGTCTCTGGACTTCTGGGAGTCGGGATGGGGCGATTCAAGCGGCCCGCGAACAGGTGCGTTTGGCGGAACTAGAAGTCCGGCGGCAACTGGATCAACTCACCTTAGATGTGGTTAACGATTACCTCAATGCCCAGCAGGCCAATGTCCAGCAACAAATTGGCCAGGCCGCGGTTACCAATGCCGAAATTAGTTTACGCGATGCGGTGGCCTTTGAACGGGCAGGACTAGGAACAATGCTAGATGTTCTCCAAGCCCAAGTGAATGTAGCCAATGCCCAACAAAACCTCAACCAGGCCCAAAACCTGCAAGTGACTAGTCGGCGGCAACTCGCCCAACGCTTGAATATTGCTGAAAATGGGAATCTGACTCTTGCCGATCCAGTCCGAGTTGGCCCCGAATGGCCCTTATCCCTGGAGGACACCATCACCTTGGCCTTCAAAAACCGAGTTGAACTCCAACAACGGATTGCCCAACGAAATATTGCCCTCCAAAATCGCCGCGTTGCGCTGGCCGCCATTCAACCCCAAGTTAGTACCTTTGCCAACTTCAATGTTTTTGATCAACTCACGGACAGTGTTTCGCCCCAATATGGCTATGCGGTTGGATTGCAGTTCAGCATGGCTCTTTTTGATGGGGGTAATGCCAAAGCCAGTGCCGGCCGCCAAGAAAGTTTAGCCGCCAGTGCCTCGCAGCAGTTTGCCAGTACGCGGGATGAAATTCGGTTTCAAATTGAGCGGGGGTATAACACGCTTGTGGCGAGTAAAGAAAATATTGGCACTGCCCGAACAGCCCTGACCAGTGCGACAGAAGGACTTCGGTTAGCTCGTTTACGGTTCCAGGCCGGGGTGGGGACTCAACAGGAAGTCACTAATGCTGAAACCACCCTGACCCAGGCCCAAGGCAATTTGTTAACAGCAATCCTGAATTACAATCGGGCATTAGCTCTGCTGGAACGCTCAGTCGGATATGCTAACGAAACCCATGACGCTCAGTTAAGTAGAACTAATTCAACAAATTAAACACACTCGATCAAAAATAGAACTGGCTTATAAGTTGTTATTGTTATCCCCGGAATAGGTTTCTTTTGATATTTTCTATTTTAGATTCAATATCTATACCGTTATTCAGAGCAGACTCTAATTTTAAGTAAATAGAAATCTTCCTTCTGATTTGCCCTGATCTGTTCCTAAACGGGTAACGGTATAGCCAATTCAAGAGTAAGAACGACATTCACCAATCTAAAAACCCCAGAGGAATGACCTTTTGCCTACTAAACTGACCAAAATCTAAGCTGATGAGGCTAAAACAGTTAAATTCTATTCTTAACTATTTTTTACAGCACTTAAGGGTTTATTGCGCATTACTTCAGACTACACTTAAAGAGATTATTTTGTAGCCCGTCCTCCCCAAAGTCTCTATGGCCATTATTTTTACCAACCCCACCAATGCCCCCACCGCCGGCCCCGACACCATTGTGGGTAATAACGCTAACGATACTATCAATGGCCTGGATGGAGAAGATGAACTTTATGGCGAGAGTTTTGTTGGCAGCAATAATGGCTTGGCGGGCAGTGATAACTTATATGGCGACTCTTACACAGGGTCTATCAGTGGCACTGCCTTCAATGACACGCTTTATGGAGAATTATACAACAATAGTTTTTTAAGTAACGACACGGGTGGCAACGATACTCTCTACGGGGAATATTTAAACAGCAATATTACCGGCGGGTCGGTCACGGGCGGTAATGACACTCTCTACGGGGAATACTACCTCGATAGAATCATAGGCGGCACAGTTATAGGCGGGTCTGATCGACTCTCCGGCGAATATTACAACGGCAATATTACTGGCGGCACCGTCACGGGCGGCAATGATATTCTCTACGGGGAACGATACAACAGCCTTATTGTCGATAATGCAGGCGGCACCGTCACGGGCGGCAATGATACTCTCTACGGGGAATATTACAACGGCAGCATTACAGGCGGGACGGTTACGGGCGGCAACGATACTCTCTACGGGGAGCGATACCAGAGCGATATTATCGGCGGCACTGTCACGGGCGGCAATGATGTTCTCTACGGGGAACATTACAACGGCAGTATTTCCGGCGGCACTGTCGCGGGCGGCAATGATGTTCTCTACGGGGAATTTCACAACAGCAGTATTTCTGGCGGCACGTTCACGGGCGGCAATGATGCCCTCTACGGGGAGTACTACAACAGCAGTATTGTCGGAGGCTCAGTCAGCGGTGGCAATGATATTCTCTACGGGGAATATTTCAACGCTACATTTAGAACATTCACGGGGTTTACAAGTGGCAACGATACTCTTTACGGAGAATATTACAATCAAGTCCTGAGTGGTACGGCTTCCATTTTGGGTGGTGATGATACTCTCTACGGCGAGTATTACAACGGCAGCAATACTGTTGGTGGCTCAGTCACGGGGGGTAATGATGAACTCTCCGGGGAATATTACAACAGCAGCATTTCCGGCGGGACGGTCAGGGGCGGTAATGATGAACTCTCCGGGGAATATTATAACAGCCCTTTTGTCGGTATTACAGGCGGGACGGTTACGGGGGGCAATGATACTCTTTCCGGGGAACGATACCAAGGCAATATTATCGGCGGCATCGTCATGGGAGGCAATGATGCCCTCTACGGGGAATATTACAACGGCAGTATTTCCGGTGGCCTAGTCAGGGGCGGCAATGATGTTCTCTTAGGGGAATTTTACGGCGGCGGCTTGACAGGTGATACCGTCACAGGTGGGAATGACACCCTCTATGGGGAATATTACAACAGCAACATTACTCGCGGCACAGTCACGGGCGGCAATGATGTTCTCTTTGGTGAACTTTACGGGAACGGCATTACCGGCGGCACAGTCACGGGCGGCAATGATGTTCTCTTTGGTGAATTTTACGGGAACGGCATTGCCGGCGGCACAGTCACGGGCGGTAATGATATTCTCGTGGGTGAATATTATAACAGCAGTATTGTCGGCGGCTCAATCACGGGCGGTAATGATATTCTCGTGGGTGAATATTATAACAGCAGTATTGTCGGCGGCTCAATCACGGGCGGCAATGATGTTCTCTATGGGGAGTACTATGGCGAAAACTTAACTGGGGGCAGTGTTACGGCCGGCAATGACCTTCTCTACGGGGAGTACTACAACCTATTTATCAACGGTGGAACGATTGTTGGCGGCAATGACACACTCTACGGGGAATATTTCAATGGCAGGGTAGGCGTTAATCCGGCGGGTGGCAATGACCAACTCTACGGAGAATTTTACAACCAGGCCCTGAGTGGGACAGCTTCCATTTTGGGTGGCAACGATGCACTTTACGGCGAGTATTACAACAGCAGCATTGCTGGCGGCATCGACACGGGTGGGACAGATACGCTTTATGGAGAGTTTTACAACGCTGTCATCCTAGGTGGAACGGTCATCGGTGGCGATGATGAACTCTATGGCGAATATTACAACGGCAGTATTACTGGCGGCACAGTCAGCGGTGGCGATGATAAACTCTCCGGGGAATATTACAACAGCAGTATTACTGGCGGGACGGTTGCCAGTGGTAACGATACTCTTTCCGGGGAACGATACCAAGGCGGTATTATCAGCGGCACAGTCAGCGGTGGCGATGATAAACTCTCCGGGGAATATTACAACAGCAGTATTACTGGCGGCACAGTCACAGGCGGCAATGATGTTCTCTTAGGGGAATTTCACCTCGGCGGCTTGATAGGTGGCACCGTCACAGGTGGCAATGATGCCCTCTATGGGGAATTTTACGGGAACGGCATTACCGGTGGCACCGTCACGGGCGGCAATGATGCTCTCTTTGGTGAACTTTACGGGAACGGCATTACCGGCGGCATCGTCACAGGCGGCAACGATAGTCTTTACGGGGAGTTTTACAGCAGCAGTATTTTCAGTGGCACCGTCACAGGCGGCAATGATGAACTCTACGGGGAATATTACAACAGCAGTATCACTAGCGGCACCGTCACAGGTGGCAATGATGAACTCTACGGGGAATATTTCAATGGCACGGTAGGCGTTAATCCGGCGGGTGGCAATGACCAACTCTACGGAGAATTTTACAACCAGGCCCTGAGTGGGACAGCTTCCATTTTGGGTGGCAACGATGCACTTTACGGCGAGTATTACAACAGCAGCATTGCTGGCGGCATCGACACGGGTGGGACAGATACGCTTTATGGAGAGTTTTACAACGCTGTCATCCTAGGTGGAACGGTCATCGGTGGCGATGATGAACTCTATGGCGAATATTACAACGGCAGCATTGCAGGGGGCACAATTGTAGGAGGTCATGATAGGCTCTACGGGGAGTTTTACGGTAACAACATCACAAGTGGTGAGATTATCAGCGGTAGCGACAATCTCTCCGGGGAGCATTATGCCAGCAGTATTACGGGCGGTACGGTTACAGGCGGTAATGATGCTCTCTATGGGGAGTCTTACAACAACATCACTGGAGGTATGGTTACAGGCGGTAATGATCAACTCTCGGGAGAATTTTACAATGAGAGTATTATCGATGGTACGGTCACAGGCGGCGATGATGATGTGTATGGGGAGCATTACCTCAACAGTATTACCGGAGGAATTGTTAGCGGGGGTGATGATGTTCTTTTAGGGGAGTATTACAGCAACAGTATCAATGGTGGTCTTGTCACCAGCGGTAACGATCGACTCTTTGGGGAATATTACAACAGTATTACGGGTGGTAGTGTCACAGGCGGCGATGATGCTCTCATTGGAGACTTTTATACTGGTAATATTTCCAATGGCATCGTCATAGGGGGTAATGATACTGCTGATGGCGAGTATTACCTCAACATCTCTGGTGGAACCGTCACCAGTGGCAATGATTTTATTTATGGGGAATATTACAGTGCAATTGGCGGTGGCTCAGTTGTAGGGGGTAACGACACCTTAGCTGGGGAGCAATATGGGTCAATCACGGGCGGTGTGGTTACGGCGGGTGATGACCATCTTTATGGTGAATACTATATTGGCTCCATTGACAGTGCAGCTTCGGTCAGCAGTGGTTCTGACCTGATTCACGGAGAACTCTACCAGGGCGATATTGGTGATAGTTCAGTCCAGGCCGGGAACGATACAATTTACGGCGAATACTACAACAGCAACATCAGCACTGGCACGATTACCGGCGGGAATGACACCCTTTATGGCGAAGAATATATCAGTGTAATTGCCCTAGGGACTATTGTTGCTGGCAACGACATTATTTATGGCGAATACTTCAATGGCAGTATTTCTGGCGGGGTGGTCACTGGGGGTGATGATGAAATTTACGGTGAAGCCTTTGCTGCCCTGATTTCCGCAGGTGAGATTATTGCTGGGAGTGACCAGCTTTACGGAGAGTATTTTGATAAAAACATTTCTGGAGGAACCATTACAGGCGGCGATGACACCCTCTACGGCAGTCGCTATCTGAACGGGATTTCCGGCGGCACAATTCAGGGCGGGAACGATACCCTTTATGGCGAGTACTTTAACAGTAGTATTACTGGCGGTGAGGTCACGGGGGGTGATGATGTTCTCCAAGGCGAGGCCCATTTTGCCGTCATTTCTGGTGGCACGATTACGGGCGGGGACAACTCAATTTTTGGTGAGTTTTACGCCGGCCCCATTTCCAATGCAATAGTCTATGGGGGCAATAATGATCTCCTGGGTGAGTCTTACTTTGACCTGCTCTCTGGGGGAAGCATTACCGGGGGCGATGATCTCCTGGTTGGCAACCTGATCAATGGCCCCGTAACCAATGCCACTGTAGTCGGTGGGTCTAACTATGTGGTCGGAGAGAGCTATGCCGGTAATATCGTTGATGGAGAAATTAGTGGCGGCAACGATACTTTAGTCGGCCAGGCTCTTAACAATTCCATTACCAACAGCAGTATTGAGTTAGGGAGTAACACTCTCTATGGCGAATACTACCAAGGGGAGATTAGCGGGGGTACGGTTCAGGGTGGGCAAGACCTGCTTTACGGAGAGTCCCATAGTGGGATTATCAATAGCGATGTTATTGCTGGTTGTGATGACATTTTTGGCGAATACTATGAAGCTGACATTACGGGTGGAGTTGTAATAGGTGGCAATGATCTAGCTTTTGGGGAATATATTGCCACGGTTACAGGCGGCACAGTGACGGGTGGTGATAACTACATCGCCGGGGAATATTACCAAGGAACAATTCCAACTGCTAGTGTCCAAGGCGGTAACGATACGCTCTATGGGCAATACGTGGAAACCGTTGCAGACAGCCAACTCTACAGCGGTAGTAATGGCCTTTTTGGGGAAGATTACGAAGGCATTATCACCAACGCTACGGTTCAGGGGGGAGACGATGTTCTTTATGGGCAATACATTGGCAACGTATCCGGCAATGCATTCTTAGTTAATGGTGGCCTGGGCCTGTTTGGCGAATTTTATTACGAGGAGATTATCTCATCTGAGATTTATGGTGGCAATGACACCCTCTACGGGGCCTATTACAGCAGGATTTCCGGTGGGGCCGTTGTCACGACATCTAATGATCTATTGGGCGAAGGCTTTGACTTTAACATTACCAATGCCACAAT
The DNA here is from genome assembly GCF_031729055.1 of Pseudocalidococcus azoricus BACA0444. Taxonomy (NCBI): domain Bacteria; kingdom Bacillati; phylum Cyanobacteriota; class Cyanophyceae; order Acaryochloridales; family Thermosynechococcaceae; genus Pseudocalidococcus; species Pseudocalidococcus azoricus. The sequence continues at coordinate 110,533 of NZ_JAVMIP010000007.1, forward strand.
CCAGGCCGGGGATGATGTCATCTATGGGGCTTACTACGGCGAAATTTCCGGTGGTGAGGTCGCCAATGGGTTTAATTTCATCTACGGCGAAAACTATTTGGGTGACATTACCGACTCATCCATCCAACAAGGCAATGACACGATTTACGGGGCCTACTACGGCACGATTTCGGGGGGGACAGTTACTGGCGGCACGAATTATATTTCTGGGGATGAAGAACAGTGTGGCTGTGGTTCCGTCACTAATTCCACCATTACGGGCGGGGATGATGTTCTCTACGGTGATTATTACGGTGACATTTTAGGCGGTGACATTACTGCTGGGGATGATGGCCTTTATGGCGGTGGCGGGAACGATACCCTGGCAGGTGAATATTACGCTGGCTCCATTGCTTCCAGTGCGACTATCGTGGCGGGGGATGATGTTTTAGACGGTGGGGCTGGCATCGATACGGTTGACTACACAACGGTGCTATCGGGGGTGATTGCAGATTTAGAGGCAGGCATGGCTGAGGGTGGGTCTGGAGATGATGAACTCTACGACATTGAAAACCTTTTAGGCTCGGCGTTTGATGATTCTTTTGGTGGGAATGGAGATGCCAATAGCCTGATTGGGAATGGGGGAAATGATACGCTGCTAGGGCTAGACGGCAATGATTACCTAAATGGTGGTGTTGATGCCGATACGATGGTGGGTGGCATTGGTAATGATACCTATGTCGTGGATAATTCGGGCGATAACGTTACGGAAAACTCCAGTGAAGGAATTGATTTAGTCCTCTCTTCCATTACCTACAGCCTGACCCTTGACGTTGAAAACCTGACCCTAACCGGAACATCAAACCTCAATGGCACAGGAAACACCCTCAATAACACCATTACAGGAAATTCAGGGAACAATACCCTCAATGGCTCCACCGGGGCTGACCGGATGATTGGCGGGTTAGGGGATGATAGTTATCTGGTGGATAATGTCGGCGATGTGGTGGTTGAAGGGGTAGGAGAAGGACTGGATATCGTCTTTACAACCGTTACCTATAGCCTGAGTGCCAATATTGAAAATATGACCCAGGCCGGCAGCAGCAATATTGATGGCACAGGGAACGACCTTAACAATACGATTCTGGGAAATACCGGGAGTAATGTTCTCTCGGGCTTAGATGGCGATGATAGCCTGAGTGGGCGAGGGGGTAACGATACCTTATTGGGGGCCATTGGGAATGATTATCTAGACGGTGGCCCCGGTGCAGATGTTATGGAAGGAGGAGTGGGTAACGATACCTATGTCGTAGATAACCTTGGGGATGTAGTCAGTGAAAATGCTGATGCAGGGATTGACTTAGTTCTCGCTTCCCTTAGTTATAGTTTGACGGCTCATGTGGAGAACCTAACGTTGACGGGGGGGAGCAGTTTCAGCGGAACCGGAAATACTCTCAGCAACACAATTATGGGGAATAGTGGGAATAATTCCCTCAATGGCTGGACAGGAGCCGACTTTATGGCTGGGGGTCTGGGCAATGATACCTATGTGGTGGATAACGTTGGGGATGTCGTGGTTGAAAACCCATCGGCGGGGATTGACCGTGTGTTTGCCTCCCTGAGCTACAGTTTGGGAGCTAATGTTGAGAACCTCACTTTAACCGGAACCGATAATCTCAATGGCATGGGTAATGACCTCAACAACACCCTTGCAGGAAATTCAGGGAACAATACCCTTAATGGCTTGACGGGGGCTGACCGGATGATTGGCGGGTTAGGGGATGATAGTTATCTGGTGGATAATGTCGGCGATGTGGTGGTTGAAGGGGTAGGAGAAGGACTGGATATCGTCTTTACAACCGTTACCTATAGCCTGAGTGCCAATATTGAAAATATGACCCAGGCCGGCAGCAGCAATATTGATGGCACAGGGAACGACCTTAACAATACGATTCTGGGAAACTCTGGAAATAATATTTTATCTGGTTTAAATGGAGATGATAGTCTGAATGGGCGGGTAGGGAACGATACCTTAGTCGGCGGCTTCGGTCTGGATGTCTTGACTGGGGGGCCTGGGAATGATGCGTTTCGATTTAATGCGCCAAATCAAGGATTGGATACCCTGACTGACTTTAGTAAAGTGTTGGGGAACGTTGACCAGATCCAGGTCTTGGCGACTGGGTTTGGGGGTGGCTTGACGACGGGGGTTTTACTGGCGAGTCAGTTTCATTTAGGGACTGCGGCTACAACCCCCACCCAGCGATTTATCTATAACCAACCCAATGGATTTCTGTTCTTTGATGTGGATGGGTCGGGAAGCACAAGTCAGGTGCATTTTGCCACGTTGAGTAACAAGCCCAATTTAACGTTTACGGATATTGTTGTCGTTTAAGGTTAGGATTGGACTCATTTAATGTGATTGCTTGTTGGCCTGGTTCTGGGTTCTTTTTTCCATGACCCAAGATAATCTATGCAAATCCCTAGTGGAAAGCAACCCCAGGCCCTTGGTCACATGGCTCTTAGGTCAATCGGTTAGTGATACTGACATTAACATCCTCAAAACTGAGCTATCCATAGAACCGATCCGGGCCGATTTTGTCAGTTTTTTAGATGTAGGTAGTCAAATTCTACACCTAGAATTTCAAACCCAACCCGACCCAGAAATGCCCTTACGAATGTTGGATTATTACACGAGGCTTTATCGTCAGTATCGCCGTCCAGTTAAGCAAATCGTCTTATTTCTCAAACCCACCACTTCAATCCAGGTGCAAGTCAATCATTTTGAAACCGAAAACACAATCCATCGCTATCAAGTTGTCCGACTATGGGAAGTAGAAGCGACAGACCTTTTACCTTTTCCCAGCCTCTGGCCCCTAGCAATTTTAGCAAAAACTGAAAACCCAGAAAATTTGTTAACGGAGGTAGCCCAACGCTTAGAGACTTTAGAAAACCGCTCAGAACGTATTACCCTGACAACTTACACGTACTTGCTGGGTGGGCTAAAGTTTAGAGAAGAGGTATTAGAGCAGTTGTTACGGGAGGAAATCATGCAGGAATCTGTAACCTATCGGCGGTTAGTCCAAACCAGTGAAGAGCGCGGGCGACAAGAAGGACGACAAGAAGGGGAAGTTTTGCTAACCCTACATCTCCTCCAACACAAATTTGGCCCTCTGTCCGATGACCTCAGTCAACAAATCCGTAGCTTATCTATTCCCCAACTGGAAAACCTGGCCGAGAGCCTTCTCGATTTTCAAACCCCCGCTGACTTGATCACCTGGCTCAATAAAATTCTCTCTTAAAAAATCATCAAAGCAGAATTAAGTTTTATTTTAGTTGTTATCTCTAGCTGCACCAGCCTAGATAGTAGGTCACACTGGACTTAAGAAGAATTAGCTGTCCCTCCGCTTCCCGGTATCTCTATGGCCATCATCTTTACTAACCCCACCAATGCCCCCACTGCTGGCCCCGACACCATTGTGGGCGATAACGCAAATGACATAATCAATGGACTGGACGGGGCAGACTTGCTTCTGGGCGAATCCTTCACAGGCTCAGTCAGTGGTGCAGCAGGTAACGATGTTCTTTATGGCGATTCTTTCTCAGGCTCTGTCAGTGGCATGGCCTGGAGTGACAGCCTCTTTGGAGAGCGTTACTTCAGCGGGATCACGGGCGGTATAGTTTCTGGTGGGGATGATACTCTCTATGGCGAATATTACTTGAGTGGGATTGCTGGCGGCATAGTTTCTGGGGCAGATGATTATCTCTACGGTGAAATTTACGATGGCAACATTACAGGTAGTACAGTCTCCGGAGGCAATGATTATCTATATGGCGAGTACTACAACAGCAGCATTACGGGAGGCACGGTTACTGGAGGGAGTGACGTTCTCTTAGGGGAGCGCTATGGTGGCGAAATTACAGGTGGCACGGTCTCAGTCTCTGGGGGACATGACATACTCTATGGGGAGTATTACTTCGGTGAGATTGCGGGTGGCGTAGTCGCTGGAGCCAGTGATGGTCTCTACGGCGAGATTTACATCAGCAGTATCACGGGTGGGACAGTTACTGGGGGTGACGATGCTCTCTATGGGGAGTACTACAACAGCAGTATCACCGGGAGCACAGTTACAGCAGCGGGTGATTTTCTTTACGGTGAGTACTACAACAGTCGCATCATAGGAGGGACGGTTTTAGGGGGGCATGATACTCTCTATGGCGAGTACTACAACAGCAGCATTACGGGAGGCACGGTTACAGCAGCGGGTGATTATCTCTACGGTGAAATTTACGATAGCAGCATCACAACCAGCACCGTTACCGGGGGCAATGATGTCCTCTATGGGGAGTATTACAACAGCATTACCGGTGGCACAGTTTCTGGGGGGAGTGATATTCTCTTCGGGGAGCGTTATGCTAGCGAAATTACGAGCAGCACCGTCTCCGTTGTTGGTGGCAATGATTCTCTCTGCGGAGAATATTACTTCGGTGAGATTGCGGGTGGCGTAGTCGCTGGAGCCAGTGATGGTCTCTACGGCGAGATTTACATCAGCAGTATCACGGGTGGGACAGTTACTGGGGGTGACGATGCTCTCTATGGGGAGTACTACAACAGCAGTATCACCGGGAGCACAGTTACAGCAGCGGGTGATTTTCTTTACGGTGAGTACTACAACAGTCGCATCATAGGAGGGACGGTTTTAGGGGGGCATGATACTCTCTATGGCGAGTACTACAACAGCAGCATTACGGGAGGCACGGTTACAGCAGCGGGTGATTATCTCTACGGTGAAATTTACGATAGCAGCATCACAACCAGCACCGTTACCGGGGGCAATGATGTCCTCTATGGGGAGTATTACAACAGCATTACCGGTGGCACAGTTTCTGGGGGGAGTGATATTCTCTTCGGGGAGCGTTATGCTAGCGAAATTACGAGCAGCACCGTCTCCGTTGTTGGTGGCAATGATTCTCTCTGCGGAGAATATTACTTCGGTGAGATTGCGGGTGGCGTAGTCGCTGGAGCCAGTGATGGTCTCTACGGCGAGATTTACATCAGCAGTATCACGGGTGGGACAGTTACTGGGGGTGACGATGCTCTCTATGGGGAGTACTACAACAGTGGTATCACGGATGGCGTTGTTACCGGGGGCAATGACGAGCTTTATGGCGAATACTATAACGCGACGATTGGCAGTGCAGCTGTAGTCATTAGTGGGGCAGACCTGATTTATGGTGAACTTTATCAGGGCGATATTGGTGATAGTTCAGTCCAGTCCGGGAACGATACAATTTACGGCGAATACTACAACAGCAACATCAGCACTGGCACGATTACCGGCGGGAATGACACCCTTTATGGCGAAGAATATATCAGTGTAATTGCCCTAGGGACTATTGTTGCTGGCAACGACATTATTTATGGCGAATACTTCAATGGCAGTATTTCTGGCGGGGTGGTCACTGGGGGTGATGATGAAATTTACGGTGAAGCCTTTGCCGCTCTAATTTCTGCGGGTGAGATCAGCGGTGGCAATAATCAGTTATATGGCGAATATTTTGACAAACAGATTTCCGGGGGAACCGTTATCGGTGGGAATGACACCCTCTACGGCAGTCGCTATTTCAGCGGGATTTCCGGCGGCATCATTGAGGGCGGGAGTAACAGTCTTTATGGTGAATTTTTCAACAGCAGCATTACCGGCGGTGAGGTCAACAGTGGCGATGATGTTCTCATTGGTGAGTCCCACTTTGACGTAATCTCTGCGGGTTCCATTGCGGGGGGGAGCGACACCCTCGTTGGTGACTATTTCCAAGGCAGTATTTCAAACGCCATCGTCAATGGGGGCGATAATGTCCTGATCGGGGAAGAGTATGTCAATTTCCTCTCGGGTGGCACAGTTACAGGCGGCGATGATCTCCTTGTTGGTCAGTTGGTGAATGGAGAGGTCAATAATGCCACGATTGTTGGTGCATTTAACGTTCTGTCCGGTGAAGATTATCTCAGCAACATCATCGGCGGGGAGATTAGTGGGGGCAACGATACCCTAGCCGGCCATGTTTTTAACAACACCATCACCAACAGCAGCATTGATTTAGACAGTAATTTACTCTATGGCGAATACTACGGCGGTGAGATTGGTGGCGGTATAGTCAGCGGAGGCAATGATCAGCTTTATGGTTACGCCATCGCGGGCATCATCGGCGGAGATCTAACCACAGGTAGTAATGAACTTGCTGGAGAATACTATGCCGCAGACATTACTAACGGTGAAGTTATTGGCGGTGATGACATTATCTATGGGGAATCCCTGGAGCTAATTGATGGCCTGGTTGCCTTCAGTGGTGGGCATTCTATTTATGGGGAATACTATGGTGGTGAAATTACCGGGGGCACAATTCAGGGGGGTGACGATACGCTCTATGGTCAGCGGTTTGTCACCATTACCAACAGTGATCTGAGTACAACTCAAAACTTAGTCGCTGGGGAATATTTTGACTTCGATATTTCTGGCGGAACCATCCAATCTGGTAATGATGTTCTATACGGCCTCTCGGTTGAGACAGTTACTGATAGCTCCCTGCAAACTGGCTTAAACCTCATTACGGGAGAATCCTATCTTGGGCCGGTTACCAATACTACGATCCAAGATGGCAACGATACCCTTTATGGCAATTATTTTGGCACTGTTACGAACAGCACAATTTTTACTGGACTCAATCAGATTTATGGTGAGGAGTATGGGGATTTAACAAATAGCTCTGTCAACGCCGGGGATGATCTCATCTACGGGGCTTACTTTGGCACCATTACCAGCGGCGAGATTAGCTGGGGAGCCAACTTTCTTTTGGGTGAGGGTGATTTTGGTGACTTAACAGGCAGCACGATTCAGGCCGGGGATGACACGATTTACGGGGCCTATTTTGGGCTTATTTCCGGTGGCACAATTACAGGATTTGGGAATCAAATTGAAGGTGGAGATCCCTGTGGTTGTAGCAGTAGCACCTCCTTTATTAGCGGCAATGATGTGGGCTATGGGGAATACTTCGGTACTATTTCTGGCGGGATAGTCACGGCGGGTACAGATCAGATCAATGGCGGAACGGGGAACGACACTCTCTATGGCGAATACTACGGCAGCATCAATGCCCCTAGCGGTGAAATTACGGGTGGGGATGATGTTATTTGGGGTGAATTTTTAGGGGAGATTGTCACCGATACGGTTGTTGGCAATGATGAACTCTATGGCGAGTTTTACCAAACCATCCAAAATTCCAGTGTCACCAGTGGTAATGACCTGATCTTTGGCCAGTATTACCAAGAAAACATTGTCAATGTCTCAGTCAGTGGCGGCAATGACACGATCTATGGCGAGTATGTCCAGGGCTTAATTGATACCAGTACGGTTGTTGGTGGGGATGACACTCTCTATGGGGACTACTACGAAGGCAGTATTCTTGGCTCAACCGTTGTTGCTGGCAATGACCTGATCCATGGCGATGCTTTTGTCGGGGGAGTAGTTAACAGTTCTGTCAGTGGTGGCAATGACCTCATCTATGGCGACTATTTTGAGTCGGGGATTGATACCTCAGAAGTTGTAGCTGGGAATAACTCACTTTTTGGTGGCTTAGGAAATGATGTTCTCTATGGACAGTCTTTTAGCGGCGTAACTACCAGCAGCAGCATTACCGGGGGCAATGATTATCTGGATGGTGGAGCCGGAGCCGATACGATGTTTGGCAGCATTGGGGATGATACCTATGTTGTCGATAATGCTGGGGATGTTGTGACTGAAAATACTAATCAAGGCACTGATTTAGTTCTCTCTTTCATTACCTACAGCTTGACCGCCAATGTTGAGAACTTAACCTTAACTGGAACGTCAAACCTCAATGGCACAGGCAACGAACTGAATAACACGATTACGGGAAATTCAGGGAACAATACCCTTAATGGCTCCACCGGGGCTGACCGGATGATTGGCGGGTTAGGGGATGATAGCTATCTGGTGGATAATGTCGGCGATGTGGTGGTTGAAGGGGTAGGAGAAGGACTGGATATCGTCTTTACAACCGTTACCTATAGCCTGAGTGCCAATATTGAAAATATGACCCAGGCCGGCAGCAGCAATATTGATGGCACAGGGAACGACCTTAACAATACGATTCTGGGAAACTCTGGAAATAATATTTTATCTGGTTTAAATGGAGATGATAGTCTGAATGGGCGGCTGGGGAACGATACCTTAGTCGGCGGCTTTGGACTGGATGTCTTGACTGGGGGGTCTGGGAATGATGCGTTTCGATTTAATGCGCCAAATCAAGGATTGGATACGATGACCGATTTTAGAAAAGTCTCAGGTAATCAGGATCAAATTCAGGTACTCGCAACTGGTTTTGGCGGGGGCTTAACGACAGGAACATTATCAGCGAGTCAGTTTCATTTAGGGGCTGCGGCTACAACCACCACCCAGCGATTTATCTATAACCAACCCAATGGATTTTTATTCTTTGATGTGGATGGGTCAGGCAGTGCTTCTCAAATCCACTTTGCCACTCTCAGTAACCGCCCGAGTTTGACCAATACAGATATTTGGGTTGTCTAAAATCGAATATTGTTGTAGGGTATTGGCAACATTGTTAACTTTTATATCCCCAAAGCAAAGGACAACTCTATGGAAGATATGCAAAAACAGCCCAAGCGGCTCCCCTATACTTCACCAAAGTTAGTTGTGCTTGGGAGAGTGGATACTCTGACGCAAGTTGAGTGTGGCGGTGGTGATGATGGCTTGGGTGCTGGTACCGGGCCGGGTGGGTGTAGCTAATTGTTCAAAAAGAACTTTAACGAGCAAAGCTAGTTCCAGATGTAATTGGAGAACTGGGATATTTCCACCATTCCATACTCTGTCTCCAGGCCCGGCTTTTAGGCTCTAATTCCTGGAAACTAGCGGCAACCGCACTAAACACCGCATCTACTTCAGCCAGGGGAACTTGCTGGGCCGCCTCTAACTTAATTCCTAAGCGGCTTCCCGTACTTAAGCGGACAATATAAAACTCTTGATAAATTGGATCCGTGGGGTTTTTAACTAATGCCTCGCCCTGAAGCCGTCGCCCAAACATGACGCGATTGACTGGAGTAATTGGATTAACCAAGGGCCCAGTGCCAAGGCTATAGCGTAAATAACTCATCAGTTCCACTGTGGACAAACTCCCGAGAATACTATCGGCGGCGGGAATTTCCTGAATCCCAACTAATAATTCATGCTCACCGGGTGTGGCCACGGGGGGATAAACAACTGCAACTCCATCTGCAATAGCTCGGGGTGGTGAAAAGGGGCCGGGGGTTTGAAAGGTAATACCCAAGAGATTATAGGTCTGGGGGCTGGGTTGTGGCTGGGCTGTGACGCTTCTGACTGGGGCAAAAATGGCAACACCAATGATACTACTTGAGATTAGTGCGCTAATGCCAAGGGATGTTAAATAAGGTCGTATCATGGGAGTCTTAACTAGTCCATCACCAACAATGCTAAATGTATCTGGCAAGTTAGGATTCTATGCAACTCTAGGGCTTGGCCTGGGGGAGTTTTCCGATCTTTCGGGTCAGATGGACTCTGATGGCAAACTGATTGTTATGGGGATCTAGGATCGTGCGTCAGGGAACTGCTTTCACCCTTCTTGCCTCCTTAGCGGTTACGGCGGGCTTATTAGGGGCAGGATTTTGGGCATTGAACCGTTATGCTCCAGGCCTGGTTAATTCTTCTCCCCCTGGTTCGACTTCATCCCAGGCCCAGATGACCCGCTTGACCCTTTTGGGAGATACGTTCAGCGGCTACAGTACCTTTCGGAATCCTCAATTTCTCCAGGCCCTTCAAGAATCCGGGATTGAGTTGATATATAAAGATGAATTTGACCAGGCAGCACGGGCTAAAACCCTCGGAGAGAACCAAGCGGATTTGGTGGTAACGACCCTAGATCAGTTCCTCGCCCAACGCCCCCAAGGCAAAATTGTTGGCCTGATTGACCGCACCGTTGGAGCCGATGCTGTTGTCCTGAATACTCGTCAATACCCCCAATTGAAATCCCTCTTAGACTTACAAACCCTAGTTAAGCAACGCCAACAGGCCGGTCAACCTGTCAGTATGGCCTTTGCTGCGGATACGCCTAGTGAATTTTTAGCTCTGGTGTTAGATACAAAATTTGATGCCTTTAATTTAAGTGACTTTAAGGTGGTTAAGGTTGCCGATGCCTCCGAGGCCTGGAAACTGATGCAAGACCCCCAGCAAAATATTGCGCTCGCAGTGTTGTGGGAACCCTATGTCACCCAGGCCAGGCAAGCTCAAAATACGGTGATATTGTCCAGTCAAGATGCGCCCACCTCCATTGTGGATGTGATTGTTGCCAGTGATCGCTTAATTCAGTCCCAGCCAGTGGTGATCACAACATTTTTAGAAAACTACTACCGCCGCATTGATGCCAACATTCGTGTTTCGGCTCAACTCCAAGACCAAATTGCCCAAGATGGGAACTTAACTCCTGCTGATGCGGCCACTGTCCTGCGAGGCATTGAGTTTTTCACCGCCCCCGAAGCCCTGCAATGGATGCAGAAAAAAATTCTCCAGCAACGAATCCAGGCCACGGCTGCCATTTTAGTTTTAGCAGGGCGACTGAGCCAACTTCCCAGTGATCCCCAGGCCCTCTATACACCCGAATTTTTGACGCGGGCTGCCACCAACACCCAAACCCTGATTGATCTAGTCCGGGCCGATAATCCAGGCCTGGCCGATAAATTAGCAGGGGCCCAAAACCGCACAACCCCCGCCAAACCAGTCACGGCTCAACAGGTTGCCACAGCCACTAACATTGGGAATTTGCAAGTTCGTGGAGAAGTAAAATTTGCCACAGGCTCGGCCCAACTCACAGCCGCGAGCACGAAAACTCTCCAAGCCTTAGCCCGTGATATTAGCGAATTTAATCCAGCCACCGTGGCCGTCCGGGTGATTGGCCATACCTCGCGGACAGGATCAGCCAGTTTCAACCAAAGTTTAAGTCAACAGCGGGCCCAGGTGGTGGCCAATTTCCTCAAAGCGGAAGGGGTTAAACCAACTGTGGTTGCGGAAGGCAAAGGATTTAGTCAGCCCCTGAGTGGTATCTCTCCAGCCGATGTGCAGAATCAGCGGACAGAAATTCGCCTGGTGCGGGTGAACTGAACTAGAAAATGCTGCCAAAGAACTCAATGGCTTCCCCGAGGGCAATGGTCAGGGCATCAATTTCAGCCAAGGTATTGTAAAAATATAAACTAGCCCGAGCCGTTGATTGAACTCCCAAATGACGGTGTAAGGGTTGCGTACAGTGGTGTCCAGCCCGAATGGCAATTCCCGACTCATCTAAAATTGTCGAAAGGTCGTGGGGATGCACCTCACCAGCGGTAAAACTAACCAAGGCTGCCCGCCCAAAGCCATCTTGATCCGGAGCCGGGCCGAGCAGAGTTAGGCCTGGGATTTGACTGAGGTTATTCCAGAGATATTGGGTCAGGGCTGCCTCGTAATTATGAATCGCTTCCATCCCCACTACATTGAGATAATCTATGGCTGCTCCCAAGGCAATAGCCTCACCAATGGCGGGTGTTCCGGCTTCAAATTTATGGGGTAAGTCGGCATAGGTGGCATGGTCAAAAAAGACATCCGCAATCATTTCTCCGCCGCCCAGAAATGGTGGCATGGAACGGAGTAAATCCAGTTTTCCATAGAGAAAGCCGATTCCCGTCGGGGCACACATCTTATGTCCCGAGGCCACCAGCCAATCACAATCAAGGGCCTGGACATCGAGTTTCATGTGGGGCGCACTTTGGCAAGCATCAATTAAAACCTTTGCGCCAACAGCATGGGCTAACTCGGCAATTTGGGCCACAGGCGTGATGCAGCCTAAGGTGTTAGAAACATGAACGACTGCAACCAGTTTAGTTTTATCCGATAATAGGGTTTGAAATTGGGGCAGGTTGAAGGATTGTTGTGCATCCAACTCCACAAACTTAAGGATAGCTCCCGTTTTTTGAGCCACCAGTTGCCAAGGGATTAAATTACTGTGATGTTCAAAGACTGTGAGGATAATTTCATCCCCAGGCCCCAAATTACTCAACCCCCAACTATAGGCAACTAAATTGATTGCTTCACTGGCATTACGGGTATAGACAATTTCCTGACGAGAGCGGGCATTGATGAATTCAGCAACTTTATCCCGAGCACCTTCATAGGCAGTCGTGGCTTTATCACTGAGGGTATGGACACCGCGATGGACATTGGCGTTGTAGCCCTGATAATAGTCCACCAAAGTTTGAATCACGGCCTGGGGCTTTTGGGAGGTGGCAGCATTATCCAAATAGACGAGGGGTTTGCCGTGGACTTGTTGCTGAAGAATTGGAAAGTCGGCACGGATCAGATCCGCAAGGGGGCGAGTTTGGGTCAGTGTCATGGGGGATATACCAAGCTACGGGCTAGGAGGGGAGAAGTTAGACCTCGGTGATCGGTAGGAGGGGAAGGGCAGCTAAGTTGGTTTGACTTTTACCTATTGATATTGAGATCATAGTTGAGAAACGCCTAGCTTACAAATTCTCTAGGGTTAAAATTTTCAAGAGGGAATTTTAAGATAAAAGGGCATCCTTGATGTTCGGAAAGCCAAGGTGGGGGATTGGGCGAGGACAGAAGCAATTGCTTGGCCTTGGTGATGTTTAACTCGAGCAGGGGCCATAACGGTTAACCGTTCTAACTGGCTGCCCTTAAGACTTCGTGGCAGTAACGACATTGATAGGTGACTCCCCGGCGAATTTTTGTTTGGCGATGGGCAGAAATAAAATGTTCAGAGCAATGGCAGAGATAGCGATACCGTTTTTGCCGGAGTTTAAGACCTGATACATCCATTTGGTGAGTGCGCCGGGGGGATTGACCAATCCAGGCCATCAGTTCTTGCCAATGGGGATCATGGCCTCGGGCCTGATAGAGGCGGTGGGCAAGAATATGGGCCAACTCATGGAGATAGGTGGGAATTAACTCGGTGGGGTTTTGGAGCAGCAATCTATAGTTGAGTTTGATTTCCTGGCCGCCAATGGCCCGCCCCGCACAACTCCGCATTCGCTGACTAAAACTGACCATGACAGCTTGATCGAGGAAACGGACTTGGTGGGGGCTGAGATAGGGTTGGAGGTGCTGAAGGGCCTGGTCGTGGGCGGCGATAATCTGAGTCTTAAACAGCCGGCCGGGTTCTTCTCCAAGATTAACGGTTCCCAGTTGAAAGTGAATGTCCATTAAGCATCCAGACTATGTGCCAGTTCCCAGGGCGTAATTACCTGATTAAACCCTTGCCATTCTTGGTGCTTGAGTTTTAGATAAGCCGTGACAAAGGGTTTGCCCAAGGCCTGGGTGAGGGTTTGATTGGTTTCCAAGTTGCGCAAGGCATCTAAAAGATTACCCGGTAATTTTGGGGCAGTCTCGCAGGGGAGAGGATTGGTGTAGTTGTTATTGTCATGGCGGGGGCCGGGGTCGAGCTTTTGCTCAATGCCTGCTAATCCACTGGCAATTAAAGCCGCAGGGAGTAAATAGGGGTTGGCGGCTCCATCGGCTAAACGAAATTCAAACCGGCCCGCATCCGGAATCCGAATCGTGTGGGTGCGATTATTACCGCTGTAACTAATGGAATTAGGCGACCAAGTTGCTCCAGAGGTGGTGACGGGGGCATTAATCCGTTTGTAGGAGTTGATAGTTGGATTGCTGATGGCACAGAGGGCCTGGGTATTTTTGAGGACTCCGGCAATAAAGTGATAAGCCAAGCTTGAGAGGCCCAGTTCACCGGCTTCATCTAAAAAGAGATTCTGTTCTCCAGTCCCATCCCAAACCGAGAGATGAGTATGGCAGCCATTCCCCGTCAGATGGGCAAACGGTTTTGGCATAAAGGTGGCCCGGAACCCGTGTTTTTCGGCAATGGATCTGACCATGAACTTGAAAAAGGCATGACGGTCGGCCGTAACCAAAGCATCTGCATATTGCCAGTTCATCTCAAATTGACCATTGGCATCTTCATGATCGTTTTGGTATGCGCCCCACCCCAGGCCAAGCATGGCATCACATATTTCAGCAATAACCTCAAACCGCCGCATTAGGGATTGTTGGTCATAGCAGGGTTTGGGTTGTAAATCTTCAGGATCAGATAGAGCTAACTCCTCTGCTGCCAAAAGGAAAAACTCACACTCGACCCCCGTTTTGATCTGATAGCCTAAATTCGCGGCTTGCTTTAAAACCCGCTTCAGCACCAGCCGGGGAGTTTGCCCAATTTCTTCACACTGGGGAGTCACTAAGTCTGCGGCTAACCAGGCCACCTCAGGTTTCCAAGGCAATTGAATTAGTGTATCTAGGTCGGGAATGGCTAAGACATCTGGATCTGCTGGGGTTAAATCTAACCAGGCCGCAAACCCGGCAAACCCTGCCCCATTGGTGGCCATCGTATCAATAGCAGCAGTCGGAACCAGTTTTGAACGTTGGATGCCAAACAGATCGGTAAAACTAATCAGGAAATAGCGGATGCCACGATTACGGGCGGTTTCATAGAGGTAGGTCATAGGAGTAAATGTAGTTAGTTTTACAAGAATAGGAAATTTCGGATCATGTGTATTTTGATAAGACCAAATTACAATTTAACTATTTTTACATAATGTTTATCCAATACTTCAAGAATATTAGGATTAAAGAATTTCTTACTTACACTATGGTGATTACCAGGGTCTAATTTGCGGATTTTACAATATTTTTCATTTTCTATTATTGTTCTTCTGAGATTATGATATTTCTGGGATATCTTAAAATCTTGATCTCTTTCTTGGCATTTCTTAGTGAGCTTATCGCAATCCCAAGGAAATTTCTCTGTAATATCTTCTTCAGAATACCTAATTTCTGTTGCTTCAGAGTTATTTATAAATTTTACTTGAAGTGCTTCTTTGACAGAAGTATTAAAATATAATTTAAAAGATTAAAAAGATAATGAAGTGCAGTGTTTTCCACATACATACAGCATTTTTCATGACTAGTTGGCACAGTAGCAACAGTGGGTAAAATAAT